>JBBIRG010000179.1:0-5723 GCA_037441945.1 Bacteroidota bacterium
TTAACTTATACTTTTTCAATCTCTTAACCTCTCATGGGGTCATTTGATACTATTTTATACTGGCGAACTTTTGGGTATTAATACCGCTTCTGTTGATGATGCTATAAATCAGGGTAACGGATTTTTCTGGCTCCCAGCCTACTATAACGGAATGGGACAACTTATTACTGATTTAAAAATAAAATTTACCAGAGGTTATTATACCTGGTAGTGATTTTAATCTTAGTCCGGTCCACATCGGTTTATTGATATTACATCACAGGATAATAACATGAAAAACATTAAATTGAATTTTTATTGGGTATTTATTTATTTTTTATTTGCTTGTACAAACAATGATTCAAAAGATTTAGTTTTAATTCAAGGAAGTATATCAAAAAGATACCATCATGCATTTGATTCTAGAATGCAAACTAATCCCGCAAAAGACCAGATTTCCGTCGTAGTTGCCTATTACCAAAAATGCATTATTAAAGACGCCATAGTAGAAATCAGCACCGACAGTCAAGTAGTTCGGCTGTTCCCCGTAGAAGAAGAGGAATTTACCGTTTACAGAGATACAAACTGTTCGCTTCAACTTATTCCGGGAAAAACATATTGTCTATACGTTGAATTACATGACGGAAGAATATTTCGCAGTAAAACCCGTTTGCCAAATGACCCTTTGATAACATCGCCAAATTATGGCGATACTCTAACTTTAAATAATGAATTAATGCCTTATCCAGATCCAACCGGCATATTGGGTGCAAGATTTAAAATAGATTATTATAAAGATCAATTAACATACGCTCAGTTATTTGAATTTAATTATCATTCTCAGAAATATCAGCATCCTGTTGTGTCATATCGATATAGTATAACGGACTTGGATTCTCCTTATGTCATATTACGCGACAATGAAGTGGTTAAAAAAAGTATAGTCATTTTCACCCTAGATTCCGCATTGTCATATTATTCATGGAGATACGCTAAATTTTGGTTTGGGGTTGATTCATTATATGATGATTTGTATTCAAAATATTCCGAATTATCGATAAAAAAATATTCAAACATTGAAGGTGAAAGAGCCGTTGGTTGTTTTGGTTCGTACAGTTCTACAGAAGGTGTATATTATTTTAAACAATAAATTTAAGGTATAACATGAAAAATAAGTTGTTTTATTGTTTTGTCTTTTTGGTTGGCGCCGCGTATATTAACAGTTGTGATCAAAATGAGTCAATGTTTACTGACGAAATTGCCATAGTAGGTACAATTCAACAATCCAATAATGGAATTTATATAGGCTATCTAAACAAAAAAGCAAAACCTATTTATAATGATTCTCCGTACCGTCCTATTGACGACGCTATCGTGAAAATAACAAATGATTCCCAGGAAGTCTATTTTATTTTCAAGGATTATAACGATGAGTCGGATTATGGAAATTATATTGATGTTAACAATACGCTTCAATTTATCCCAAAAGGAACCTATAGGCTAACGGTTGAAATAAATTCAAAAGTGTTTTCTTCTATTACAAAAATCCCGGAAAAACCTCGAATAATCAATTTATCAGAAAACGATACTCTGATTATACCCATCCTTAGCAAAAATATATATGATCAAAGATTTGGTATTGTAGACAAAGGTCAAATAAAATTTAAAATTTTGCCAACCACTGCCCCTTTCGAAATAAAATCATTTCAATGTTCCAGTATGATGCCTTATAGAAAGGTTGAATATCATACATTCAATGATAGCGCTATTATCGATTTCTTTTTTGATTCTACAAGTGTTGTTTTGCCAATGACTGTAAGTGTATTAGTTTATGATTCCGCACTATCAGTAAATTACTATAATAATTGGACGGCTGATAAAAGATTTATTGTTTTTGATTCTGATGTGGAAAAATTTTATAAAAAAAATAAAAATAAAAAACTGAAAGAATGTAGTAATATCAATAATGGATTGGGTTTCTTTGGCTCATTTAATTTCTCAAACATTAATTATGTGGTTAGGCTTATTAGATAAAATAAAACAAAAAACACTCCTAATTGCCCTTTAAATCTGTCTTTACATCACTGAATGGATATTATTTATTAAAATCATAAAAAGAACACATGCCTTTAACCCGATATGTACACCAGCTGATCGAAGATCTTGAGGCCGCCAAATCCAGGGTCCCGGAAGTGCCGAAATGTCTTTACGAAGAGCCTGTGGAGGGACTCTGGCATATCGCAGAATGGGAAAACGCGCCGGGCAAGCCTCTGAGCGAATGGTTCGGAATTTCCAAAGACGTATTCCCTCCCGTCAGCCAATTAGCCCCGGATGAAATCAAAAAACTTGCATTTGCCATGTCGAATTTATGGGTCACTTTCAGTTTCATTCCTGTTTTACCCATTAATCTTCCGGCTGAGCATGTTTATCAAGTTCTATACGATAATTGGGACCGTGAAGCGCAATACCTCAGCGACAGCAGAACCTGGCTGGAATTCTGCGATTATGATCCCACCAATTGTCCTTTCCCGATTGAATATTGCGAATTGCGCGAAGAATGCCTGAAACCGCCGGAGTCAATGGATTAACCATCTATCGGGTCGCATATGAAATGTGACTTCGACTCACTGAAAGCTCATACGATCCGCTTAAAATTGAAATATACTCGATCGGAAAAAACTAATACCGCGTAAACTGCGCCAGTTTGATTAAAATCGCGTCCTGCACCTTTTCGATTTCTAATTTATCAACGGTAAAATGATTGCAGAGGATGGCGAAGAGGAGTTCTTCACCGTCGGCCGTGACGACGTATCCGGCTATGTTACGCGCGTGCTCGATATAACCTGTTTTCGCGCGCACGTTTCCCGCGGCTTCGGAATCTTTCATCCGGTAATGCAACGTGCCGTCGGCGCCTGCCACCGGTAGAGATGCGCGGAACGCTTTCCATTCCTCATGCCGACGGATATAGGACAGGACCGAAATCAGGTCTGCCGGGGAGATCAGGTTACTGTGGGCATAACCTGAACCGTCGCGCAGGACGATGCGGTTTGTGTCAATGCCCGCCTTGGTCAGCAGGGGGCGCATCCGTTTCAGCGCCGTGTTCCCGTCGCCGAGTCCGGTCAGTTCGGCGGCGACCGCGCGCAGGATCTGTTCCGCGTAAAAATTCTGGCTGCGCTTGTTAACGACTTTCAATAGCTCCGAAAGTTTCGGCGACTGATAAGAAGCGACTGGAATCCAGCTTGAATCAGGATTAAACGAAACGCTGTCATTTTTAAGATCATCGATATCATGCGCGCCATGTTCGACCGTGATTCCTTTGCGTTCAAGCGTTTCCATGAATACCGTCGCGAAATAAAGCGTGGGATTGTCGATGGTCACGCTGCCCGTTATAACGCCGCTTCCCGCCGCGATTTGCCCCGACGCCGCAATCCGGTTGGCGCACCGCTTCCGGTCAAATTCGATACGGTTTTTTTTACCGGCTTCGACCGTAACCAGATGATTGTCTATCGTGATGTATTTTGTGTTCGGAACAACCTGAATTTTCGCTCTCGCTCCGGCCTTCATCGGCGTAACGTACCAGTCCACGCAGTTGTCGTTGAATGACAGCGCGCTGATCTGCGCCGAATACCAGTCGGATTCGTAATCCCAGTCCCAGTTCGAGCCCATGACTTCGTCGGAAAAAAGGTCGTCGTCGCCGATAACGCGGCCGCGTATGATTTTCAGTGATCGTGCGATCAGGCTGTCCGCCCATGCCTCAAGGATTGCGGTGACTTTGCCGTCATGAAAGCGCCCGGAAATCGAAGGATCGCCCGATCCGCGGATTACCACATCGCCCGTCCAGACGGAATCATTATCCTGCCGGCCGGTCAGGTATACGCGTGTAACAAAGCGGTAATCGCTTCCCAGATGTTCAAGCGCAAAAAGGGTTGTGAGGATTTTTTGCGTGGAAGCGGGAATAAAATTTTTTTTGTGATTTTGCGAATAGAGCCATTCTCCGGTCTTTAGGCTCTGAACGCCGATCCCCCAATGACTGTTTTCCAGAAAATACTGGCTCAGCAGTTGCTGGATGTCGCGTGATAGTTTTTTTATCGAAGCGCTTTGCTGGGAAAATATCGGAAGCGGAGACGCCAGGATCAGGAACCAAATAAAAAAAATCGCCTTGACAAAAATGGGGCTGAAACGAACGGCAAATTTTCCGGTCAGGAAACAGACGGTCACTTGGTTACCATCCGGCTCATCGTAATTCCGCCGAGCTTGAGATAAAAAATATATAAACCGTCAGGTACGGGATTTTCATTTTCATCCGTTCCGCTCCACTCGAACGTAAACTGTCCCTCGGGCAGATCGTCTTTGAATTCAAAATATTTTCTTACAAGTTCGCCGTCGCCGTTATACAGCAGCATGCTGATATTCGGATAAACGGATAAAATGCCGACGTCGGCCATATGCGGTTTTTTATCGTCTTTATCGCAGATGACTGCTAAACGCGTAACGGCAGGCGCTTTCACGGTTTCAGCCGTGGTGAGAATGTTGGAAAGGATAATAGCTCGCCGTCCCGGCTGGTCTAATATGACCAGGTCAATGCGGAAATCCGAGTTAAAATCGTCCATGATAAACGCGTTCGGCGTCGTTGGAACTTCAATCGGGAAAACCTTATCTAAAAATAAACCGTTAGTTTCGCCGAAAACAACGCGCAGGGTTTTTGTCATTTCGTCTAGGATCATCGCATCCTCGACGCCGTCGCCGTCAATGTCTCCCAGTTCTGCGAAATTCGGCCGTGCCAGGAAATCCAGTGACGCTGTTTTGATTTCCCATTTATTGGAACTAACTTCCACGGGTGTAGCTAAAGTCAGGGCGCTTTGATTTTCATGCGTAACAATAAGATGCGTCTGCCCGATATTGGCAAAGTCGCCCGCGCGAATGAACAGTGGAACGGTTTCAAATGCCTTGGTTGCAGCCAGTTTAAACGACCCTTTTCCGTTGCCTCGGAAAATCTGTAACTCTTTTGTTGACGGTAGTGTCACCGCAAAATCAGAATTCTTGTCCTTATTAAAGTCTCCGATCCCGATCGATAAAGGCATTTCCTTGAATTTAACGGTTTCCTTGATTTTATAGCTTCCGTCGGCCTGCGCGAGTATGACCGTCACGGTTTTCGACGCGGCATTGACGGTAATGATGTCCGTGCGTCCGTCATTGTCAAGATCACCGGCCTGCACTGCTACGGGTTTTTTGTCCACCGTAATATCCTGTGATTTGGCAAACGTTCCGTCGCCTTTATTCAGAAAAACCGATACCAGTCCGTTCGCGCCGTTCTCGGATTCACCGGCAAGGATTAAGTCTTTTTTTCCGTCCTTATTCATGTCGGCTGAAATTATGGCTGATAACGATCCTGTGAAATCGCATACGGCGGATTGATTAAAAAAATCCTGAGCCCTGTTTCCTTCTGACGCGGCGAACAGAATAAAGACCGAAATTCTGATGATTTTTTTTAACATATTCTGTGGTGTTAGTGAAAATAGCCTTTAAGGTTATTTAAGCGTTTCATCTAAACTGACGAGAATCCGTTGATCCCCTTCCCTGATGGTCAGCCCTGTCTTATCAAAATATTCGAGCATCGCCAGAGCGTACTTTCTTGATACGCCCGTCAGTTTTTTGAAATCCTGAAAGGAAATATGATTATTCTTTTTAATAAAATCAATCAATAATTGACTGGCCTGATGGATTGCGCATTCGTGGAAAAACAT
>JBBIRG010000180.1:0-2381 GCA_037441945.1 Bacteroidota bacterium
GTTGAAAACCCTGGGGCTTAACCATCTCTCCTGGCATCGCGGTTTTACCCATGACATTATTTATCTTGTCGCGATTAACGAACAAGGGCATCTGGTGGCCGCCTTTAACCAGAAGGCCGCGCGTCAACTGGACTATCAGGACCTCGATTCCGCATACGCCTTATCGGCAGATGAACTTGTTCTGAAAACGCAGACGCCGGTGATGTTCGAAGGTCAGGTGATCGGTCATTTATTCCTGGGTTTATCGCTGGATATTCTTCGTCAAGATCTGCATCAATCCCGCTGGGTGACAGGTTTGATCAGCCTGGCAGTATTCGTATTCGGGATGACTGGAGTATACGTGATCAGCCGTGTTCTGACCCGCTCGCTGAAAACCATGGTGCAGGTTGTTGATAAAGTATCGAAAGGAGACCTGAAACAGAGGAGCGGAATATTGTCCGGAGATGAAGTGGGACTTCTGGCCAAGGCCTTCGACCGGATGGTTGACAATCTGGAGTTTGCGTATAGCGAACTCGAGCAATTGAACCGCAATCTGGAACGGCGTGTTGACGTCCGGACGCGCGAACTAAGGCAGGAAATCACCGAGCGGAAACGCACCGAAGACGCTCTGAGGCGCAGTGAAAAAAAATTGGTCGGGCTACTCGACGCCATTCCCGACATGATGTTCCGCCTGAACCGCGAAGGGATGTTTCTTGATTTCAGGGCGCCGAAGGGCTTTAAGGCGGCTCTCCATTCCGAATCGGCAATCGGCAAAAACGTCCGCGATGTAATTCCGGTGAGCCTTGCGGAACAAATTATGCAATATTTGCTCAAAGCGCTGGAATCCGGCGAAATGCAGTTGTTTGAATTTGTCGTCTATGTTCAGGGTGAAGCGCGCGACCGCGAGGCTCGGATTATCGTCAGCGGGGAAGATGAAGTTCTGGCGATCGTACGCGATGTGACCGATAAGAAACGGTTGGACCGCGAACTGATTCGCGCGCGGGAAACAGCCCTGACAGCGGCAAAAATGAAATCCGAATTCCTCGCCAACATGAGCCATGAAATCCGGACGCCGATGAACGGCGTCATCGGCATGACCAGCCTCCTGCTCGGTACCGATCTTACCGCCGAACAGCGCGAATATGTGGAAACTATACGGGTCAGCGGTGAAACACTACTCACCCTGATTAATGATATCCTCGATTTCTCAAAGATCGAGTCCGGTAAAATGGAACTGGAAGAACAACCTTTTGACCTGCGGATCTGCATAGAGGATACCCTCGACCTATTTTCCCCTTCGGTCAACGAAAAGGGACTGAACCTGGCTTACATCATGGATGAAAAAGTCCCGATGATGATAGCCGGCGATGTAACCCGGCTGAGGCAGATCCTCGCGAACTTGGTCAGCAATGCCGTCAAATTCACGCAGCGCGGCGAAATCGTCATTACCGTCGGGCTGTCCGCGCGCATTGATCAGTACCTTGAGCTTCATTTTTCCGTTCGTGATACGGGCCTCGGCATCCCTGAAAACAAACTCGACCGTCTCTTTAAATCGTTCTCGCAGGTGGATTCCTCGACGACCCGCGAATACGGCGGAACGGGACTGGGCCTTGCGATCTGTTATAAACTGGCCCAGCTGATGGGCGGCTCAATGTGGGTGGAAAGCCGGCTGGGCGAAGGATCGGCGTTTCACTTCAAGATCAGGACGAAAGAAACCCCTCCGGTCAACGTGAATCACCAGTCCCGCCCCATTCCCGCGCTGAATGAAAAACAGGTGCTGATTGTCGATGACAACGAAACCAACCGGAAAATCCTCCTCACTCAGTGCCTCCACTGGGGCATGCGTCCGCAGGCTTTTGACGACCCCGAAAAGGCGCTCGACGGAATCCGCTCCGGCGAGAAATACGACGTCGCCATCATCGACCTGCAAATGCCGAAAATGGACGGAATCACGCTGACGGTGGAAATACGAAAAATATACGCAAAATCCGAATTACCAGTTATTCTTCTAACTTCGCTGGGACGACTAGCCGATGAACGCGTCAAAACGGCCGTTGATCTGTACGACGCGTACCTTACAAAGCCCATACACCAATCGCAGTTATTTAACATTCTCGCCGGTCTCTTCAGTGAGGGAGAGCCCCTCAAAGCGGAAACGGAAATGAAACCTGTTCTCGATCGCGATCTTTCCGAAAAACTGCCTTTGAGCATACTTGTAGCCGAGGACAATGTGATCAACCAGAAAGTGGCTCTGCGGATCCTTCAGAACATGGGTTATGTAGCCGACGCGGTCGGAAACGGACTGGAAGTCCTGGAAGCTCTGGTCAGGCAAAAATACGACATCGTTTTCATGGACGTACAGATGCCCGAGCTCGACGGGCTCGAAGCGACGCGCCGCATCT
>JBBIRG010000180.1:2391-5716 GCA_037441945.1 Bacteroidota bacterium
AAATGGACGGACTCACGGCTTCCGCTCAGATCGTTCAGCGGTGGAAACCAAATGAACGGCCGAAAATTGTCGCTATGACGGCCAATGCCATGGCCGGCGACCGTGAAAAGTGCCTTGAATCGGGTATGGACGACTATATCAGCAAGCCGATACGCTTGGAAGAAGTCCAGGAAGTAATTCAACGATGGGGTTTATCCGTTCAGCGGTACAGAAAAAAATCGTATACCGGTTCCTCGGAGGGACTGATTGACACGGAAAAAATAGAAAGCCTCATTCGTGTCGGCCGCGGGGATGACGCGTTTGTGCAGGAACTGATCCGGCTGTATACCGAACAAGCGCCCTATTTTATTGAGCAAATGAAAGCGATGGCCCATAACAATGAGCTGAAACGCGTTGAGGAGTTTGCGCATACACTGAAAGGCACTTCGGCAAATATCGGCGCCAGGAAAATGCACATGGTCTGCGAACACGCCGAAAAATACGCCAATCGCGGCGATAAGGTAAAGCTGGTACAATGTCTCTCTGATCTGGATCAAATTTACCCGAAAACCATCGATGAAATGATTCATTTTGTTCAGGGCGAATTGAAAAAGTAAATCGCTTCCCTGCCAGAAAACGGTTTATTAACGGTTTGGCATTTTGGATTCATCAATGACAATTCCCGATCATCCGCATATTTTTTTTTGGTTTTGGCGTCGTCTTATGGGATTCGTGATCCGCATTTTTTTTGTTTTGCGCAAGCTTCGCAGGGATTGATCCAGTCCAGTTCGGCTAGGCAGCGCGGACAGCGTGTCAGCCATGGGTTGTCCACAGGCATGTCGCATCGCGAGCATTTGCGTGATGCCTTTTCGGACGGCTCATTGGCATTGCATTCTGACGGTTTCTTGTTTTGGTAGTCGTGTTTCATCAGAAATTGATTAAGGGGAAATCCGCGCCACAAGGCCGCCGATCAGGAAAGCGGAGAGCCAGGTGCCGATCCAGATGATCAGCGCCTGTTTGGATCCGCGTTCCTTGAATAGGATCATCATGCTGGCGACGCAGGGGACAAAAAAAGTCAGCGTGACAAGCCCGGTTAATATCTGCGCGGAGGTCAGGTTCATCGTCAGGAATCCGGCGGCGCCGAAGTCCCGGCGGATCAGGCCCATGATGAACGCGATGGCCGATTCCGGCGGCAGAAGCAGCCAGTGGACGGCGATCGGCTCAAATACCGATTCCCAGGCCTTCAGCAGGGAACTCAGTTGCATGAACGTCACGATCAACGAGCCGATCATGAAAAAAGGAACCGCCTCTTTCATGAAGTGATAGCTTTTCAGGAACGTTTTTTTCATGATATTGTCAAACCGCGGCATTCGCAGGGGCGGTAGATCAATCAGCAAACTGCTCGATTTTCCCTGCAGGAAAAGGTTCAGCAGAGTGCCCAAGAGGATCAAAGAGACAAACAGGATAAGGACAAAGGCGATGACGTACCATCCGCCGGCGCGGGACAGCAGCGCCGTGATTACCGCAAGTTGCGCGGAACATGGAATGGCGAAATTCAGGATCGCCGCGGCGATGGTCTTCTCGCGCTGGGTGGATAACAGCCGTGTGGTGACGGTTGCCATGGTGACGCATCCGAAACCGAGCAGTATGGGAATGACCGCGCGGCCGTTAAGTCCGATCCGTGTCAGCAGAGCGTCCGTGAGGGTCGCTAGGCGGGGGAGATAGCCGCAATCCTCCAAAAGCGCTAGGAATAAATAAAAACCGATGACTAAAGGGAGCAAGAGGAACAACAGGTACGTCACCGTCATCGTGATCAAGCCGAATTCGCCGCCAAGGAAAACAGCCCAGTGATCAAGAAAAGTATACGAAATCCGCGTGTCTTTCCGGTTGGATGATTGCTGAAACATCAGGTATTGTTCCGGATCGCGCAATGTACCGTCCGGAAAATAAAACGATTGCATGCCGGTAATACGTTCATCGTCCGTATCCGGATATTCCAACTGTTCAACCGATATCTGCGTTGCGGCGAATTTAGCGATGAAGGACTGCATGAACGGTTCGTACACTTCCTGGCCGATCCGTTCCTCGGTAAAACCCACGACATGCTGCGCGATGCCGACGCCGACCAGCTGGTAGAGGGCGTACAGGACAATAAAAATGATCGGTATGCCCGTTAGCGGGTGAATTGCGATCCGGCCCAGGATTTCCCTGAAAGACCGTTTGGCCGCTGATTGGTATACCTGTTCGATAATGGCGTTAGCGCGGCGGCGGCGTTCGATATAAATGGTTTCACGATGCGCTTCGGGTTTCATCCCGTGCAGGGTTCCTGTTTGCTCATCGCCTTCAAGCAGCAGAAGGGCTTCGGCCGGCGATCCGACTCCGCTAAGCTTTTCAATAACCTGTTTCTGCAGATTTGCATTGGGTATGCCGGGTCGCGCTTTTTCAATTCGATCCGCGAGCCGGTCAAGGCCGGTTTTTTTAACCGCCGATGTGGGGACAACGGGCACGCCCAGAAGAGCCTCTAATTTGGCGGCATCGACCGTGACGCCTTCCTTTTCCAGTTCATCCGTGAAGTTCAGCGCGACGACGACCGGAAATCCCATGTCGATCAGCTGAAGCGTAAGGAACAGGTCGCGTTCCATGTGTACGGAATCCACGATATTCACGATAATATCCGCTTCCAAAATGATCTGCCGGGCGACACGCTCCTCGTCATTGAACGAGGCAACACTGTAAATTCCCGGCGTGTCGATGAGCCGGTGACTCTGAAACCGGCCTTCAGATAATTCAACGGTCGTGCCAGGATAATTAGACACTTCGACGTACAGGCCGCTGAGATAATTGAATATCAGCGACTTACCGACATTCGGGTTTCCGACAAGAACGATTGTTTTATTTTCAGTTGTCGTTGAAGCGACACGATGATGGTGTAGCGGAGGTACCGTATCCGGCCGGTCATAACTCATGGTGAGCCGGCTTCAATAATGATATGGTCGGCGATGTCGCGGCCGATGGCGATTTCTTGTTTGTAATATTTAACCATAACGGGTCCAGCGGGCAGCCTCTGGAAACAACGGATACGTGTTCCGACCGTTATGCCGAAACGGATCAGCTGAGTACGGACGCCGCTATCCCGGATTGAAATGACCGTTACGGGCTTGTTCAGTGGCGCTTTGGAAAGTGGAATGTGTAGCATTATCCGGGTCTTTTGTAATTTTCGCTATTGAGACGTTGTCTCAATAAATTATAATCAATTTTATCTGACTTGTCAAGTAATTGTGAAAAAAAATGGCTTTGTTGCATAAATATCTGCAACGACAGAATTATGCCATACGAGCTAATTAAT
>JBBIRG010000181.1:0-5700 GCA_037441945.1 Bacteroidota bacterium
GAGGATCATCGGCACGGTAGCGACCAGCAATAAACCGTTCACAGCCAGTACCGTTTTCCTGTAGCGCAATGAAAATGACAATACCGGACGGTACAACCGGTTGACAAGCCGCGTCAGCGCATGCTGTTGCTCGGGTATGAACCGTCCGTGCATCAGGAACGTCATCAGAACGGGAATCAGCGTGATAACCACGATCGCCGAACTCATCATCACGAATGACTTCGTCCACGCAAGCGGCGAAAACAATTTCCCTTCCTGACCCGACAGCAGGAATACCGGCAGGAATGACACCAGAATAATCAGCTCGGAGAAAAAGATCGCTCGTCCGACCTGTTTGGCCGCCATGACGCTTATCCGCATATAATCTTCTTTTGACAGCGTTTGCTGTTTTTCCATGGCGGCGGCGATATGCCGGTAAGCGTTCTCGACCATCACGATGGACGAATCCACGATCACGCCGATCGAGAGTATGATGCCGCCGAGGCTCATGATATTGGACGTCACATTGAACAGATCCATAAGAATGAATCCCATCAACACGCTGACCGGAATTTCGATCAGGATACGGACGATGCTTCGCGCGTGCAGGAGAAACACCGTCACGATGATGGCCACGATCAGCGCGGCTTCAATCAACGCCCATTTCAGCGTCTGTATGGCGGCGTCGATCAGTTCGCTGCGGTCGTATGAAGCGATGATCTCAACGCCTTCGGGGAGTCCCGGCCGTATGTCTTCGATTTTCGTCTTGACGCGGTCGATGACAGCGCGGGCGTTCTCGCCCTGCCGCATCACGATCACGCCGCCCACCGCCTGGCCTTCACCGTTTTTCTCAAGCGAGCCCCGACGGATGTCCGCCCCAAGCTGAACCGCGGCGACCTGTCCGACATACACCGGCACGCCGCTCCTCACGGCGACGATGGTATTTTCGATATCGGCAACCGACCGGTAATAACCCTGGCCGCGGACGAAAAATTCAGCGCCGGAGGATTCAATAATCTTCCCGCCGACCTCGCTGTTATTCCTTTGAATCGTCGATACAACATCGCTTACCGACAGTTGATAGGCGCGCAGTTTCCCGGGATCGATATCAATCTGGTATTGCCGGACAAACCCGCCGACGCTGGCCACTTCGGCTACGCCCTCCACCGATGCGAGCTGATACCGGATGTCCCAGTCCTGAATCGCGCGGAGTTCGCCCAGATCATGCTTGCGGCTTTCCACTGTGTACCAGAAAATATGTCCCACGCCGGTACCGTCTGGACCGAGCGAGGGCGTCACTCCTTCCGGAAGCGACGACCGGATCGTGTTCAGTTTTTCAAGAACGCGCGTACGCGCAAAATACAAATCCGCGCCGTCGTCGAAAATCACAAACACAAATGACATGCCGAACATGGATGACGCGCGGACGGCCTTTACCTGGGCTAATCCCTGAAGCGCGCTCACGACTGGAAACGTAACCTGCTGTTCAACCGTCTCCGGAGAACGGCCCATCCATTCCGTGTAAACGATTACCTGGTTATCGGACAAATCCGGAATGGCATCTACGGGAATTTCAGTCACTCGGTATAATCCGTATGAGGATATCAGCACGTACGCCGACAGGACGATCCAGCGGTTCCGCGCGCTCCATTCGATAATGCGTTCAATCATGGCGCCTCCTTTCTGGAATCCGCCATTAATTCCGCGATCGAAACCCCTGCGATCCGTTCCAGACCGGCGATGCCTTTCAGGTATTCCATTTCCGCCATAAGTAATTCCTCGCGGATTTTCAGCAGCCGCTGCGCCGATTCCATGACCATCGCCGACGCCATCGGATCGGTGGATAACCGCGCGGTTTCCTGTTCATACGCCGCCTGCAGATCCGGAATAATCTGACGGCGCATGATCCGCATGATCCGGCCGGTGTTTGTCAGTCCGCTGAGTGTTTGTTCGATTTCTGAGCGGATTTCATTTCGCATATTTTGAATTTCTTTTTCCGTCTTGCGGATTTTCCATTCCCTTTCGCCGACCATCGCGTCGTACTTCGGTTTCGACCACCAGGCTACGGGAACCGTCACGCCGATCATCACCGACCAAAAGTCCTTCGGCGAATGCAGCATGTTCTTGTACATCGCGCGGACCATAAAATCGGGATATTGCTCTTTGCGGAAAGCGGTTATTTCCTTCCGGTTCATCATGATTTCCCAGTCCATGGATTTCAGTGCCGGATGGCGCGCTAAGGCGATTTGCGCGATTCTTTCAGCGTCCAGCGAAAGGCTGTCGGGTACGCTGATTTCCGTTTTGAGCAATGAATCATCAAACGATGCGTTCAGCGCCGTCATCATCGCGCGCATCTGCCCGTTCTGCCGGAGAAGTTTCGCGTGATCTAATTCGATCATGGCAAGTTCACCGCGGATCATCAGGGCGTCGGACACGCGCGCGCCTCCGGACACGATCCGGTTTTCCGTGACCCGCTGAAGCTGTTCCATCACGGCCTGCCGCCGGCGGTTGATCTCGCGCAGGCTTCGGTTCGCGGCCAGTTCAATATAAATTGTTTTCAGTTCAAAGATCAAACGGTTGGTCTGATCGTTTTTCCGGTCAGATAGCGCGGACGCCGACGACGGAATGACGTCGCCAATTGCCGATTTTTTGCCAGGCCACGGGATCATCTGCTGAATGAAATAATCGGTTTCCATGTTTTTTCCGAACGGATTCGGAAATTGTCCCGCCGGAATCTGGAAAAACTCGATTCCGATTTGCGGAGCTTCCCACGCGGTCATTTCACCGCGTCGGCTCTCCGCCGCACGCACGTCATGATCCATCGCCTGAAGCAGCGGATGTTCGGCGGTCATCCGTCGGATCATGGATTCCAATCCAGCCGGCCACCGCCATTCGGATTGTTTCTGCGGGTACAGCGTGCTTACGGCCAATGCGGTATAGATGAAAATACGCATCAACGTTTTCATAAACGCGACTCTCGTTTTAAATGAAAAATGAAAATTAAGTCAGAAGCGATACGATCAGATCCGCAATGGATGCTGGAAGCAGGGCATCCCGCAGAAGCCCGCGGGCGGCGATTCAAACGTCAGAGCCGCCGTTTCCGGAATCCGGTCAAAATGATACTGAACGGAGGGAAATGCGGCTGTTGTAATTATTTGATGCTTTTTTTGAATATTATTTGACGATGTAAACTCAACATCGGGCAGGACGGACGGCTGTACGGTAATGGTTTCGCAAGGGCAACAAGGCGTTTGCCGGTAGGCCGGGAAATCGTATGATTCGGAAGAACAGCAGGCCGATTCAGCCGCGCCGCAACAAGATAGACCTGTTTCCTGCCGGATGTCACAATTCAGCGAGACATAGCCCGATGTGAGCGGCAGTAAGAATAACGATAATATGAGAAATAGCGAGGCGGATTTTTTGGTGATGTTGAGTGGAGTCTTCATATTAAGAAAACAAAGAAAACGGAAATTTATTTCAGCTTATTCAGGATAATACGGAAAAAGGTATTTGTTAATAAATATAATAAGAAGCCCCTTACTTCTTCCCCGCGAACCACACCGATTGCAGCGAGGACTGGCGCGAATAAAGACGAATATTTTATATTAATAAATTCGTATGTTTTAGTATTCGGTTTTTTGGTTCTCATTTTTCGTGTTTTTCTCGTCATTCGCGGGAAAATAATTATATTAAACGAAGCGGTGCTTGGTTTAGCCTCTTCGACGCCCTTGTTGCCACGGCGGATTCGCGGGTAAGGGTTATCTTTCGTACTTATCCGTTAATTCTATGTAGCGTTTCGTTTGTTCCGGAAGATCCATTTGCTCCATCAGTCTCGCGTAAAACATCAGCGCGACTGAATGATTGGGCTCCAAAGCGAGAACGGCATCGAGGACAGTCCGGCATTCTTCAAACAGGCTGTACTGCTGAAGAAGTCCGGCGTACAATAATTGATAAGCCGCCGAAACCGTGTCGCTCCGCATGATGGCTTTCAGCAACATCGTTTCCTGCTCTAATGCCGCGGCTTCACCGGCGGGCATCACCGAGAACCATACCACCGCCGGCGCGGAGGAAATATCCGTTTTGGCATTCTGCACCGTCCAGAAATACTGCGGCCCCGGTTCAATTTCCAATTCGCCGGCCGCGTTAAACGGCGATCCTTTGATTTCTTTCTTAAAAGAGTAATCGTTGTCATAACAGCGGACGGATAATTCGAGCGTTTCAGGGAGTTTTTTCGCCGACCAACTGAGAGTTTGCGGAACCTTACGCAATTTGGTGTTTCGCGGCGAGTCAAGCATGATCATGTAATCCCCGCCGCTCCTGAGCGCATCCCATTTTTTGTTGCGGGATTTGTCAAACCATGTCCGCGCGGCTACCCACTCCTTGAAAAAGCGCCCAGATCCGGAGTCGCCCGTTTTACGGGTCAGTACGAATTTACCCGAACGATCGAATTGAACAAACCGGTCAAGACTGTCCAAAATCAATACGGCGCCCTTTTTAGAAATGACAAGGGAATCCAGTTCATAGAGAAACATGCCCTTTTTGATGCGCGCCGGTTTTTCGCCTTTAGCGATCTCGCATTTGCCTTTTACATCCAGAACAACCGCCGCGGGCGATTGCGCGCATACCCGATCCAGTAACACACTGAAACAAATAATCGGCGACAAAGCGGTGAATAACCAATCCGTTTTTTTCATGGATTTTTCTCTCTCATTCTTAAGTGTGCGTTCTTTTCAACGTCAATAACGTAATATCATCCGATTGCTCGGCTTGTCCTTCAAAAGCTTTCACATCCGAATATATTTTCTGCGTGATCGATGCCGCGTCGCCGGTTGCGATTTGCCTGACCGTTTCCTCCAGCTGTTCATCCCCGAAAAAATCTTCCGCTTCGTTTTCCGCTTCGGTGACGCCGTCGGTAAACATCACGATCAGATCATCCTGTTCCAGCGCGATGATCTCGGACTCGAAATCATTGAATTCGACCATGCCGAGCGGGACGCCGCCGGTTTTCAGTTTGATCAGTTCGCCCTTTCGGTGCAGAAGCGGCGGATTGTGCCCGGCGTTGAGCGTCACGATCGTATGCGCTGAAGGATCGAGTATACCGATGAAAAACGTGATGTATTTGTCGTACGTCGAATTTTTAAGTATGATCCGGTTCAGTTTCCGGACGAGCTCGGTTAGTTTGAAATCAGACTCCAGATACGCGTGCAGCGAAGCTTGCAGTGTGGATACGAGCAGCGCCCCGGATACGCTTTTGCCGGAAACGTCGGCGATGATCAGCGCGAACTTCCCGTCTTTCAGCGGGATGGCGTCGTAAAAATCGCCGCCGACCTGTTTGCTCGGATCGTACATTCCAGCGATCTGGTAACCGGGAATCTCCGGAAGTTCTTTCGGAATGATCATGTTCTGAATTGTTGCAGCAACTTCGAGTTCTTTCTCGATGCGCTCTTTTTCCAGCGCTTCCTGCACCAACCGCGCGTTCTCAATGGCAATGCATGCGTCCACCGACAGGGTATCTAAAAAATGAACATCTTCCAGCGTGAAATAGCCGTCCCGCTTGTTGATGATCTGGAACACGCCGATCATCTGGTTATCGCGATTCTTCATCGGCGTGCAGAGCATGGTCTTCGTGCGGTAGCCGGTTTTCTTATCAAATTCAGGGTTGAACCGCTCGTCTTTATAAACATCTTTCAGAATCAGGCGTTTCCCTGTCTTACCGACGAA
>JBBIRG010000182.1:0-3088 GCA_037441945.1 Bacteroidota bacterium
ATAACGCGCGAAAAAGCCTTGAGCTCGTTTATATGGGACATTCAATTTTCTCTGGTATCAACGGAACAAAGAATACCGGAACGCATGGAATATTTTAAGACAATCATTCAAAGCGCAGGATCCGGGGGCAGTTCTCCGCTGTTCGATGCGGTTTTCGACGTCAGCATTATCAGTGCTGACGGAGAAAAACGGATTATCCAGCAACTTATTTTCCCAATACGGACCCAGCATGAGAATTTAATCGGATTACTAAACCGGGATGTGACCGAATTGCGGGAAAAAGAGGAAGAATCCCGTATCCGGCAAGTTATGCTTCAGACAGCCTCCTCGGCTGGAAATGTCGCCTTGTGGGAATGGGACATCGCTTCCGGTAAAATGAATTGGTCCGATACGATAAAAAAAATATTGGATTACAAAGATGGAGTATTCCCCGATCGGTATATTTTATGGGAATCGCTGATCCATCCGGAGGATAAAACGGTAATGTTTAAGGCGTTAAACGCGCACTTTAACGAGGATGCTCCCTTTGATCTGGATTGCCGGTTTAAGAACGGCAACGATAACTATATCTGGATGAAAATTACGGGTCAATCCGAGAGAAATATCAATGGAATCCCGACCCGCCTTATCGGAGCCGCCGTGGATATTAATGAACGAAAACGACTCGATCTTGCGCATCAAGCCGCTTTACGCGAATGGAACGGCACGTTTGCCGCCATCAGCGACAGTATTATGCTATTAACGAAGAATTTTAACATTATCCGCTGTAATGAATCGACTTTGAAAATGTTCGGAAAATCCTACCAAGAAATAGTAGGACGATATTGTTGGGAAATTATACATGGGTCGGACTGCCCTTCCGAAGACTGTCCGCTCCAGCGTTCTCTACGGACTAAAAAGCATGAAGAGCAAGAATTGCGTATCAGAAACCATTGGTATGAAATCAGCGTGGATCCCATCATTGATCCATCGAATGAAATCATTAGCTTCATCCACATCATACGCGATATTACTCATCGAAAAGAAATTGACACAAAACTCAGAAAAAGCGAGGAACAATACCGTACCCTGATCGAAAAAATGAACGACGGCCTGATGCTTGTCGATAACAACGATAAAATACTATTTGTAAACCGACGTTTATGCCAGATACTTGAATATGATGAATCCCAATTGATCGGCCAAAGGGGAATTGATTATATAATTTATCCGGAGGATCGTCAGCGACTGATCCAGAAAAACGAACAAAGAAAATCAGGACTATCCGACGAATATGAAATCCGAGTTGTATCTTCCACAGGAAAAATTTTATGGGCATCTGTCAGCGCTTCACCCATTATGAACGAGCAATTTGCAGTAACCGGTTCAATAGGGATCATATCGGATATCACAGCAAAAAAAGCCTATGAAAGCGCGTTAATAGAAAATGAAGAGCGATACCGGTCATTTTTAAATTCTACCGAAGATTTAGCGTTTATCAAAGACGATCAATATCAATATATTATGGTGAATAGCGCCCACCAGAAATTTTTAGGCAAATCCTTAGAAGATATTATCGGGTATACCGATTACGACCTCATGCCGAAATCAAAGGCAGATGCTTTCAGGGAAAGCGACGAAAAAGCCCTATCATCGGATGAAATGTTTATAACGTATGAAGCCGTAGACAACCGAATTTTTGAGGCAAGAAAATTCAAATTGATATTACCCGGAGGATATAACGGTATAGGCGCTTTGATACGGGACATTACAGAAACCCGAAACGCTCAAATTGCCTTACAGAATCAAATGAGCCTCATGCAAACACTGATTGACGTAATTCCCGCTCCTGTTTTCTATAAGAACCGACAAGGCCATTATATTGATTGTAACAAAGCGTTTGAACTTTTTATCAAAAAACAGAAAAAGGAAATTGTCGGAAAGACAGTTTTTGATATTGTTTCTCCCGATGTTGCACAAACCTACCAAAACGCTGATGAATCTCTGTTTTTACAAGGCGGAAATCAGATTTATGAAAGCAAAATTCAAACCGACCGGAACGAATGGCGTAATGTTATTTTTCATAAAACCATCTTTTTAAATTTAATTGATAACCAGGAGGGTATTGTCGGCGTCATTCTGGATATAACGGATAGGAAAAAAATTGAAGATCAATTGCGCCGGTTATCACGAGCGGTTGAACAAAGCCCGGTTTCCGTTGTGATTACCGATACGGATGGGCGAATTCAATATGTGAATCCGAAATTTGAAGAAATTACAGGATATACTTTTAAGGAAGCGATCGGGCAAAATCCAAATATACTAAAGTCGGGATCGACTCCGCCGGAAATATACCCCGTACTATGGAGCGCGATCAAATCCGGAAGAAATTGGAGCGGGGAGTTAATCAACCGCCGAAAGGATGGTACGCTTTTTATCGAATCCGCAACGGTCACTCCGATTTTTGACGATGACAACCAGATTACAGAATTCCTGGGAGTTAAGGAAGATATTACGGAAAAAAAGAAGCTGCAGGAAGAATTGCTCCAAAGCCAAAAAATGGAAAGCCTGGGAAGACTAGCAGGCGGGATTGCCCATGATTTTAATAATCTTCTTACAGCGATTATCGGTTACAGCAATTTTATTCTTAAATCGTTGTCAAAAGAAAATCCTTCTTATCCCGACGTCGAAGAAATCAAAAAAGCCGGCGATAAAGCCTCGGCCTTGACCAGGCAGCTGCTCGCATTCGGCAGCCGGCGATCGGTCACACTCCAGCCGCTGCAATTAAATGAGGCAATTGAAAATATGTCCAAAATGATTAAGCGAATCATAGGAGAAGATATTTTATTTTCCGCGAAATTGGATCCTCATCTTGCCATGATTTCTGCAGATCCGTCGCAACTGGATCAAATCTTAATGAATCTGATTGTCAATGCCCGCGACGCTATGCCCCGTGGCGGAAATCTGATCGTTCGCACATATAACCTCCAAGATGATCTGCCGGCCTTCCTTGTTCGGCCGGATAGCGCCGATGCCGCTTATGTTGTCCTTGAAATAGAGGATAACGGCGTTGGAATTCCTAATGAAATCATTTCCAAAATATTTGATC
>JBBIRG010000182.1:3120-5680 GCA_037441945.1 Bacteroidota bacterium
CGGATTAGGTTTAGCCGTTGTTTACAGCATTGTGAATCAATGTAAAGGTTTTATAACCGCTGAAAGCATCCTGGATAAGTCGACCGTTTTTAAAATATATTTGCCCGCTCTTCCATCCATTCAGGGATATGAACCTACTTTGTATTTTCCGATCGGCGAAATCAAAGGAATCGAAACTATTCTGATCGTTGAAGATGAGCCGGAAATTCGCAAAATTATTAAACGCATCCTCACAAATGCCGGATATCAGATCATTGAATCCACGGATGTTGATGACGCCCTGGAAATATTTCAAAATCGGCATAAGGATATTCATTTAGTTCTTTCCGACGTCATCATGCCTAAAATGAATGGATTCCAGCTTTATGAAAAGTTCAAAGCCATTAATCCTGCCGTTAAGTCGGTCTTTATGTCCGGTTATATGGATGAACGAATCTATGAAGAACAAGTCTTAAAAGAAAAGATTGTTTTGATTTCGAAACCATTTTCAGAGGAAAAGCTGTTGGAAACAATTCATCGGGCTCTTAAAAAGGAAAGCCAAGTGTAAGAAATATAATTATCATTGCTTTATCCGATCCAAAAGTGTATTATAAGAATACCATAAGTTCTGATGAATTTATGGAATACATATTGACCCAGGGTATTCCATCGACCCTGGGTTTTTTACGTAGAATATGATTTTTTCCCTGGATATGGAATAAAACCGCAAATTTGATTTCGATTTCCGATATAAGGATCATGAAAATATTATCGATACCTGGAAGATACCGGGGCATAGAAATTGCTTTTTATAAAGATAAAAAGGAAAATTTTATGAAAGATTTAGTTGAAAATTTTCAAAATGCGCAAAAGCAAGCTCTGGCGCTCCTTATGGACGCCAATCATCATTTAGCAGTATTAATGGATAACCGGTTCGTATCGGATTTTGAAAAAAGAAATATTGCCGAGCGTATTTATCAAAATGAGATGATCATTGAGCAATATAAAAAATTGCTTCAGAATTAAACTCCCATTGATTTAGCCCCCATTTTCCCGCCTTTATACCTATAATCATCGTACAAAACAACGAATTCCCCATTCGTTGTTTAATTTATTAAAAGTCTCAAAATAGTAACAACATTATCGATCAAACAATTCATGATTCGACGGCGCTTTGTTGTTTCCTTAAGAAGAGAATGAGTAAATGCATAAATGCAAGATTTTTCTCCCGATTTCATCGGATCGAAATGACACAGGGAGGCCGTTCATTCATAAAATAGCAAGGCTCGGTTTAATTAGCCCATTTCTGTGTCATTTCGGTCGCAGTCGGAGAAAAATCTTGTGTTACAGACGACTTGGTTGCGCAATTCTTTTTTTGCCCGCTAAAAAACCCGACACTTAAAGGACATGCGCGATATAACCGAAAAAAATTCGGTTTCTTTCGTATTTGAGTGTATTTCGCGGAAAAAAATAATTTAAAAAATCATTGGCAACAAAGCCGAATTGCTTTGTAAAAGTTAAAACAAGATTCGTAATTACATAAAGCCCAATCCTGATTTGTCCGGCGCGCAGTTCGGAAACATATAAAAAAGTTAGTTTGAGAAATTCTGAAAATATGAGGATCGAGACTCAATATTTTTTGGATCCGACTAGTCGGATTTCATAAGGAATGAATTGTTATTGTTTTTCAGGCAACTTGAAAATAACAAACGCTAATAGCCCATCCTATAATTGGGAATAAAGCCATAATCCTGTAAAAACTCCTCATATGTATCAAGGCGCGCGAAATATATTTTAAAACAAGTCAATAAAAAATATGAGATTAGGACATGCTTGTTATGGCATAAAGTTTGAATGTTACAATTGAAGAAACATAAGCAAAGAAGACTTTAACCAACTTCTTAAACTAAAACAGGAGAAAAAAATGAAAGCTCTCACAAATCAAAGCGGTTTTACACTGATGGAATTGGTGACCGTCATTGTAATTTTAGGAATTCTGGCGGCCGTTGCCATTCCTAAATATTTCGATCTCACCGATCAGGCAGAAGCCGGCGCCTGTAAGTCCAATCAAGGCTCCATTGAAGCCGCGGCCAGCCTTTATTATGCGAAATCCGCATTAGTCGGAGGCCCGGCAACATTTCCTACCGCTCTTGCGAATATGGATTCCTTATTTGCCAGCGGCCATGTGCCGACCTGTCCATCCGGCGGAACCTATTCTTACAGTTCAACCACCGGTCTTGTTACTTGCAACGAATCCGGTCATGCCCGTTAAGTATTTCATTCATTCTCATGCGGCGTCAGTAACCAAATCAAAAGAGGTCTTTATTTCAATAAAGACCTCTTCCACAAAAAAAGAAAGTAGGTGAACGCCATGACGAATCCAATGGAGCTTTTTGCGCAGAAACTGACCGCCGTCGCAATCCAGGAAAATGATTCGATTAATCCAGCGATTCTGCAGACCAACCCAATGGACACGGCTTTTCGGAAGTACGCGGCAAACGAAAGCCTGAACAGGGATTTAAAGAAAAAAATACGTCAAAATATCTGCGATTCAGAATTTCTTAATAACATCATGGAACAA
>JBBIRG010000183.1:0-5660 GCA_037441945.1 Bacteroidota bacterium
ATAGTAAAAGGTTAAATTGATCAAAAAAAAGTTAAACTTCTTAAAAATGTTTAACTTTTTTTTTACCGGTACCGGAGATAAATTTTTATTGAAATATTCAGCGGATGGCAATGTCATAAAATATATGGAATCAATTTTTAGAGGTATTCAGAAAAAACATTAAAGGAAACATTATGAATCCTGAACCGGTTAACTGGCTTGCCGTTATTGCCGCGACAATCAGTGGATTTGTCCTGGGGGGATTGTGGTATTCGCAGTTGCTGTTCGGTAAAACCTGGATGAAAGCGGCGGAAATGACCGATGAAAAAGTCCGTTCGGCGAATATGATAAAAACTTACGGATGTGCGTTTATTTTCATGCTGATCGCGGCGGTGAATCTCGGTTATTTTCTCGCGTCGCCCGCCATACAGGCAGCCGATGGCGCGCTTTATGGATTCCTGACCGGTTTCGGCTGGATGTTCATGGGCGTCGGCGTGATAGCCCTGTTTGAACAGAAAAGCTGGCCGTATATTTTTATCAACGGCGGATACTGGGTGGTAACGATGACGGTGATGGGCCTGATTATAGGCGCCTGGAAATAAAGCGGCAGATTCGGGAAATCTGAATTATAAATATTCATTGCCCGAAAAATCTGTTGTGGAAACGATTGTACCTAAAAAACTAAATCCAACTCGCCGCGAAGACACGAGGACACAAAGCGCATACTTGTCCCGTGACCGCTACAGCTGTACGAGGGAATGGTTTACGAGTAATTTTTTAGTAAATATTTTATTCACCCAAAAACAGTTAAATAATGATAACAAAATATTGTTTTAACCTTGTATTTTCCCGATATATCGGGATGTCTTGGTGATCCCGACAAATCGGGATGGCAAAACCCATTTTAGATTTTTAGGATGTACTGAAATTTATCATCCTGAAAATTATCATTGATGACATGATGTAATCGTTGTATTTTCAGGCGAGACAGGAGCATAGAGATATATCGTATCGAGGAGTTTTCCGGGAGAACCATGAACAAGCAGGACAAGTCGTTCTTTCAAGCCTGGCGGAACGGCGACCCGAAGGGAGTAAAAGAAACGCTTACGGACGGCGCGAATATCGAGGCGAAAGAGAGTCGGCGTTACGGCGGTGAATCTGGCCGCGAAGAAGCCGTTTATTAAAGCCGCTTTTTTCGGGTATGCGGAAATTGTGATAATTCTGATCGCGCATCAGGCGAAAATCGAGCATGACCAGCTTTCCTGCGTTCGGATGAAAGTCAATATTCTCGAGGAAAACTCGAAATAGGGATTGGTCATCGAAGAAGGCGTCAGCGCGTTGAGAGATTTTTTAAAATACCTGTTCGTCGATTACAAGAACGAAAATCCACGATAAAGCGTTGGAAGCGCTTTTTCAAACCGGATGGCTGCCCGCGCGGAAGAGCAACAAACGGCTGACCAGAAGAAAATTGAATTTGATTTTTCTCCGATATTTTATCCGCCGTATGACAAATTGTTTGTTTCTGTTTTTTTGCTTCTGCGCTATTTCTTTTGTCTGGCGGCGTTTCTTTTTTCGGCAGATTAGAATTTCCACAAATTTTTAACCGCAATTTCGGGTTCAGAAGATAGATCGTTCTGAATTATTGCTGAATGAACAAATCACGGTTTGTCCGATATTATTTTCCGCGGATCGCCGTCCAGTCATTCGGGTTCAAAATTGTCGCCCGGATTCAGGGATGAATTTTATTGGCAGAAAACTGAAAATAATTCAGGACCAAACCCTTCCAAGTTTGTTATCCCAGTTTTTCTTTCATCCGGGTCGCGTAACGGCGGCTCATGACTAACGGCTCTTCCACGCCTTTCAGAAAGACCTTGTATGAATAATTAAACCACTCTTCCATCCGGTCAATGTAATCAAGATTGACGATGGCGTTGCGGTGGATGCGCGCGAATTTTTTCTCCGGAAGGCGGGCTTCCCATTCGTACATCGTTTTTGAAACCAAGCCGCAGACTCCTCCATGCGTGAGTATCTCGGTGTAATTGCCCGCCGCGGTTATCCTGACGAGCGAACTGATGCGGATCAGATGATACGAATTGTCCATCTGGATAAACAGGTTGTCGGAGTAATCGAATTTACGGAACTCTCCGGTTTCGGGCGGTTCCTGGTCTGGCAGCAGGTGTTCAACGGCAAGCGCCAGCCGTTCTTTGTTGACAGGCTTGAGCAGGTAATCCTGCGCGTTGACTTCAAAGGCGCGTATGGCGTAATCGTCGTAAGCCGTCACAAAAATGATGCGGGCGTCGGTATGCAGGTTTTTCAGCATTTCAAATCCGGACTGGTCGGGCATCTGGACGTCTAGAAATACAACGTCGGGCTGGTTTTTTTCAATCAGCAGCCGACCCGCTTCGGCATGGTCCGCCTCGCCGGCGACTTCGATGACCGGAAATTCTTTCAGCAGGTTCGCCAGGTCCTGCCGGGCCAGTTCCTCATCGTCAACGATTACCGCTTTGATTTTCCTGCTGCTCATGCGGCCGTATCTCCTTGTAGATTTCAATGAATATTTTTACCGTATGATCGACCGGTTTGATTTCAAACCAGTGATGATCGGGATACATAGTTTCGAGTCTTTTCCGGACATTTGTAAGGCCGGTTCCCGTTCCGTTGTGATTCTGCGAATCCTCCGGTGGCATCCATTTCCCGGTGTTGGACATATGGATAGCCAGGCGGCCGTTATGCACTTCCGCGCGGAGTTCGATCCGGAGCGGCATGGGGCTGGTTTTCATACCGTACTTGATGGCGTTCTCGACCAGCGGATGCAGGATAAATCCCGGCACCGGGTATTCTTCCGCCAGTGGATTAATCGTGACCGAATATTCCAGCTTTTTCCCGAAACGGATTTTTTCGATATCCAAGTAATACTGGATGGCGTTGATTTCCTCAAAAAGGGGAACGGATTTTTCGTTGCGCGTCGCTAGCGAATAGCGGAAAAAATCGGACAGTTTGCCGATCATCTCTTCCGCGCGCGAAGGGTTGTTCCGGATCAGCGCCCGAAGCGAACTGAATGAATTGAATAGAAAATGCGGATTAATTTGGTAGCGGAGCATCTGAAGCTGCGCGCTTTGCGCCAGAAGCCCCGCTTTCTCAGCTTTTTCGATCTGGATTCGCCACCGCTGCCAGAAAACAATCACGAAATAAAGGCCGCTCCATAATATAATCAGCGTCGAGTAATAAATGATCCGGTTCGTTATGTTCAGGGGTATCAGCGTCCGGCTGTATTCCGTGATCCCGTAAATCGAGAGGCTCAGCAGAATGTCGATCCAGTACCACAGCGTTCCGATAAAAAATGATACAATCAGAATGATCAGCGTCAAATTGATAATCGAGAGCTTTTCAATCCGAATAATATTATAAAGGTAATACAGGAAAATACTGATGAAAAACCCGCTGACAAATGTTACAAATACCGCCAGAAAATTCGTGAAATTCAAGTGAAAAAGCGGATTCTGCAGCGTGACAACCGCCTCGAGAATGAACAAGACCAGCCAGATGGTCGTGTTGAAAACCCAGAAATACGTGTCAGGTTTTTTGAGGAATCCCACAGTCTAAATTTCGCATGTATTTGGTTGAAAGATTAACATCACAATATATACGCAAAAATTGTAAAAAATGCTTCATCGAAATGATGAACGGTTGTATAATCTAATAAAAGGCTAATTGGGAAGCCAGAAAAAAAAATACGGGTTCAATGACAGGCGCATTGGAATCAACCGTCCGGACTTCCGTTCGTTCATAAGTTTATTCCGTCGATTTAAGGAAAAATAATCCTGAATTCCTGGGGACGGATTATCTGTCGGTTTGAAGATTCCTGCGGTAACCGTAAGTTCCAGAAACGAGATTTTCGTTGTTATACTGAACAAACGGGACATTTTGGAAAAATGAGACTGAACCGCCGAATGCGCCGATCTGATCAGCCGTTCGATCTGTTTCGGCATCATGTTGTTCATGAGTTGATTGTCGGTCTCTACATAGGCGTGCCCTGATCCCGGATACCCATAAACGAGTAAGCCGCGGGGCGGATACGGATTTTAATGTCGTTTTAGCTGAGACAGCCGAGGCTGAAAATGGTATATACCGCGTAGCGCATCAGTTTATTGCAATAGGTTTGGGAATCAGCTTGTCTGTGATTTCAATAATGCGATGAGGCATGGTGTTTCATTCGTAAATAAATAAAAAAAACCCAGGGACGAGGGATTACCCTGGGTTCTATCGTAGCTTACATAGATTTGAGAAATCTATGCATATATAATATACAGCATTATTTTTTTTAATCAAGAAAAAAAATTATTTTTTTTAATTTTATGTGAAATTTTTACCTATACCTTTCTTTTATTCCGCCAGTTCAATCGCCCGACAATATTTCTTTCATCGTTCTGCGCAGATTATAAAGGATTCCGTTTAATGAAAATTTTTATCGGATTAAAATCAATCCGGGCCAACGATGATAAAAAAATCTTAAATTTGACGTAAAAAAATGATTCCCTTAGTTATTTCACGCTTGTCTTATAAATCGTTCCGTTTGAAATGATGTACAGGTGTTCGTCGAGCGCGCACATGCCGCCGATGTTCGACCATCCGCCGCCGAGGGCGGTGTATTTTCCGGTGATTGTCGTTTGATACAGCTTTTCGGAACTGATGATGTACAGTTTGTCCCCGAGCGAGCACATGCCGCCGGTTTTTGTCCAGCCGTCGCCTATACTTTTATAGCTTCCGGCCTGCGCGAACAAATGAACCGGACAAAAAAGGATGCATGTCCATACGAACACCTTCATAAGTGTGTTCATGACGTTTTTCCTTTCCGTGGGTTTAATTATTAACGAACTAACGGCCTTCATTCACATAATAGAATATACTTGAAGTAATGATCAAATCAAATATAAATCCATCAATGCAGACGTAAAAACATAATGAGAAAAAAAGCGGTAGAAAGCCCGGGTAATCATCAAATAGATCCTAAAATAACGACGAACTACAGCAATCATATAGCGTACTGACAACCCGAAACTCAGGTCTTGCTTCGTTAAGAATTCAGCTCCAAAGGCTGTCCTTCGAGATTATAGAATTACCTCTAAAAATCCCACCCGAACCAGAACTGAAAGAACACTCCGCGCGACCAGCGGCGGGATTCAATCAATGCGCCGTCGTTGTTACGGCCGCCGAAACCATCCGTTCGCGTGTCTCCGTATCGTGTAGCGATGAACCGGTCGCGGTTGCCCGGCATTTTCAGCCGGCCGAAAAATTTGTAACCGCGCAGGTCGAACATTTTCCCCCAGTCGAAACGCAGAACCAGGAATCCGAAAAGGTTGACCCGGAATCCGGTCCCGACACTGCTCAGAATGCCGTCGAATTTTTGGCGTCCGAGTATGATGGAGCCGTCGGTAAACTGTCCGCCCCAGGCGTTGCCAAAGTCCATGAACAGGGCTCCGCGGATGGAATGGAAACCGAATCCTCCGAACGGCAGTTTCAGGTTGATCTCATCGATCAAGGGGAAGCGCAGTTCGTGATTCATGACAAAGAAACGGGTTCCGGGTATGTTCCATCTCGGATAGCCGCGTAAATCCCAGCTTCCGCCGATAAGGAAATTCTGCGGGTTTTTTCCGTCGTTCCACTGAATCATGGTACGGAAC
>JBBIRG010000184.1:0-3758 GCA_037441945.1 Bacteroidota bacterium
ATAATTACAAAAGATCAAAAATACTTAATTACCGGAAGTTCTGACAGCAGAACCATTATTTGGAATTATGAAACAGGAAAAGAATTAATATCACTTATCGCTCTCGACTCCACCGACTGGGCGGTCGTCGCTCCTGACGGCCGGTTTGACGCCTCGCCAAACGGCATGAAATTGCTATACTATGTACAGGGCCTCGAGGTTCTGCCATTGGAATCATTCTTTGAAAAATACTACACACCTGGTCTGCTGAAACAGGTGCTCTCGAATCCTGATAATCAAACCGAACAGCGCGGACCGATCGATTTCCGCAAAACCCTGCGCCTGCCGCCGAAAGTCGCGTTATCCTCCAATATCAAGGAACTTGCCACCGATCTTACACAAGCAAAAATATTTCTTCAAGTAAGCGACGCTGGCGGAGGCATTGATGAAGTGCGGTTGTACCAGAACGGCAAATTACTGCCTAAAGAAATGATCATCGATAAGAAAACTGTCAACATAGGACGTAAACAGGAAATCACTTATTCGGCGCCGTTAGTTTCAGGAAAGAATGAATTCAAAGCAACCGGCTTCAATTTAGACCGCACGGAATCCATACCGGTGAATCTTATCGTCAACCGGAATTCGGTGGAATCGAGCATCAACTTGTATTTAATGGCCATCGGCGTGAACACTTATAAGAACGCGGTTTACAATCTGACCTACGCCAAACCGGACGCGGAAGCGTTTGTGAAGAAAGTTGAGCAGTACAGTTCTGATTTATTCAAAAAGATCATCAAATACGAATTCTACGACAACAACGCCACACGTACGAACATTGAAGCCGCAATAAACAAGATTATAGCGGAATCTAAACCGGAGGATGTGTTCGTGTTCTATTATGCCGGTCACGGCGTGATGAGCGAGGAAGAAGACGGTCTGCCGGCGGAGTTTTACCTGATCCCGCATGACGTCGTGAAAATGTACGGAAGGAATGATTTGCTGTCCACGAAAGGGTTATCCGCAAGCTGGCTGAAGGATAATTGCGCGAAGATCAAAGCGCAGAAGCAGTTAGTTTTGCTGGATGCCTGTCATTCGGGCGGCGCCGTGGAGTCGTTCGCGATGATGCGTGACGCCGCGACTGAGAAAGCGATATTGCAATTAGCGCGAAGCGCGGGTATTACCGTATTAGCCGCGGCAGGAACAGAACAAGGAGCGGTTGAATTTGCCCAATTAGGACACGGCGTATTTACATACGCATTACTTGAGGGATTAGACGGTTATGCCGACGGCAAGAAGGACGGAAAAGTTACCGTCAAAGAAATCGAAGCGTATCTGAACGACCGGGTACCGGCGCTGACCCTTCAATACCGTGGAGTGGAACAGTATCCGAACAGTTACGGGCGCGGACAGGATTTCCCGATAGGGGTGGTGAAGAAGTGAAAAAAACAAACCAATGAATGGGTTTACAAATAATAATACAACTCATTGCCCATGTTTTAAAACATGGGCAATGTGAAATCACTGAAATAAATAAACCGTTTTAACGGTTTGAAAGAATAATACTATGTCACACTCATACACATAAATATGGATCCATGCCGTCTTCGGTACAAAGTTATTTGCGCCGCTCATTTCGGAATCATTTGAAAAAGAATTATTCGATCATATTAAACATCATTTGTCAGGCGATTTTGATTGTCCGGTAAAAATAATCAACGGCGACGAAAATCACATCCACATTCTTTTCAGACTCAACCCTAATCACGCGATCAAAGATTTGATGAAAAATGTAAAGGGCGAATCATCCCATTGGGTTAATCAGCAAAATTTCAACCCATCAAAATTCGCGTGGCAGACCGGTTATGGCGCGTTTTCAGTGAGTGAATCGATGATTGGAAAAGTTGAAACCTATATCCGTAATCAAAAGATTCATCACAAAAAACAATCATTTATTGATGAGTATAATGAATTCATGAAAAAATACGGACTTCCGATTTTACAAAATGATGAAATGGCTTGAACGAAATGATGAATTGTTATAAAATAATAACATTGAAACGATTAATTATAAAATTAAATGGTGAAAATCTCCGCGCCCTCTGCGGTTAAAATTAAAAAAAGGTAACTTCATGAGCGATCTCAAATACATCGGCAAAGATTCCGTCCGCGTGGACGGGAAAGTCAAAATCACCGGCGCCGCGCAGTTTGTGGATGATATCGATTTCGGGCCGAACTTGCTGTATGCAGCCATTGTTGAGAGCAGGTACGCCCATGCGCTCATCAATTCGATTGATACATCAGAAGCGGAAAAAATTCCTGGAGTAGTGAAGGTTGTTACGGGAAAAGATTTTCCGTTCCGTTTCGGACTGTACATGCATGACCGGTACGTCTTCGCGCAGGACAGAGTCCGGTTTATCGGGGAACAAGTTGCCGCGGTGATCGCTCACGATCCGGCAACAGCGAAGAAAGCGGCAGAACTGGTGAAAGTCAATTACACCGAGCTCGAACCGGTGCTGTCGGTAGAACAGGCGCTGGGAAAATCGCCGAATCTTATTCACCCGGAACTCAAGAATTACGGGCATGTGCCGTGGTTCTTTCCGCAAAATGATACGAATATCGCGCACCTGCGAAAGATTCGTTACGGCGACGTAGAAGAGGCGTTCAGCAAATCCGATTTCGTTCTCGATGACGTGTACACCGTCCCGCGTTACGCGCATTGCGCAATTGAAGTACACGGCGCTGTGGGATTGCTGGATCATTCCGGAAGACTCACGGTCTGGACGGCTTCGCAGTCGCCGCATACGCAGAGGCATTTGTTCACCGAAGCGCTGGCGTCACTGGGATTTCAGCATAAGGACGTCCGCGTGATCACGCCGTTCGTCGGCGGGGGATTCGGAGGCAAAGCGGGCGTTTCCATGGAAATTCTCGGAGCCGCTTTAGCGACAACGGTTAAGGGAAATCCCGTGAAAGTGCTGTGGTCGCGCGCGCAGGAGTTTTACAACACCTATCAGCGGCAGGGCGTGGTGGCGCGCATGAAAGTCGGCGTGAAAAAAGACGGTACGATAACCGCTCTGGAACACACGCTGTACTGGGACGCCGGCGCGTACGTGGAATACGGCGCGAATGTCGTGAATGCCGCGGGACTCTCGGCGACCGGGCCGTACAGAATTCCAAATATAAAAATAGATTCGTACTGCGTGTACACCAATCTTCCTCCCGGCGGGCCGTACCGCGGTTTCGGCTATTCGGAATTCCTGTTCGGGCTTGAATCGCACCTGAACGAAGCCGCGAAAAAGATTGGCTTGGATCCAGTGGAATTCCGCCGTAAGAACGCCATACGCGAAGGCGACCGTCTGACCTACGGTTCAAAAATGAATCCCAACGGGCTGATGGAGGCCATCGACAAAGCCGCGAAAGCGATTGACTGGGACAAAAGGGAAACGTCGGACGATCCGAATATCGCCATCGGTAAAGGATTTTCGCTGTTCTGGAAGGCGCCCGCGATGCCGCCCAACGCCGCTTCCACCGCGTTCCTGAAATTCAACGAAGACGCCAGCATGAATATCCTTGTCTCCGGAATGGAAATCGGGCAGGGTTATCTGACCGTCATGGCCCAGATCGCCGCGGAAGTCCTTTCCGTACCGGTGGAGAAGATCCGCGTGGAAACACCCGATACGGACCGTAATCCCTACGAATGGCAGACCGTCGCGTCGCATGTGACCTGGGGTTGCGGAAACGCCGTCAACCGCGCCGCGGAAGACGCGCGCGAACAAATCTTC
>JBBIRG010000184.1:3773-5655 GCA_037441945.1 Bacteroidota bacterium
AACGCGCCCTCGGCAAGAAACGTTCCGATTTGTATCTGGAGGACGAATGCGTCAGGTCCCTTGAAGACAAATCCTTTTCGCTTCCTCTGAAACATTTCATTATTAACGGAATCCAGAAAGAGGACGGCACGTTCCGCGGCGGACCGATTGTCGGGCGGGGCATGTTCATGCCGGAATTTTCTTCCGCATTTAGCGATCCGGAAACCGGACAGGGAGGTAAACCGAACGTACATTACACCGTCGGCGCGGCGGCGATTAAAATCGAAATTGACAAGCAAACCGGTAAAGTCAAAATTCCTAAAATCGTTCTCGCGGTTGACTGCGGAAAAGCACTGAATCCGGATCTGGTCAAAGGACAAATCACAGGTGGCTTGCTTCAAGGCATCGCGACCGTGCTGTACGAAGACATGCGCTTCGATGATAAGGGAAAACTCCTGAACGCGAATTTCACCGATTATAAAATACCTACCGCGATGGACATTCCGGATGAAATCATTCCGATTATAATTGAAGTCGCTCAGCCGGACGGGCCGTTCGGAGCGCGCGGCATGGGTGAGCATACGATGATTCCAGCCGCCCCGATCATTGCTAACGCGGTTGAGGACGCTCTCGGCATCCGGATCAAATCCATGCCGATCACGGCGGAGAAAATTGCGTTGGCGATTTTGAAAGAAGAAAAGTAACCGTTCACCTTTAACTATATCAGGAAAAAAAATGAATCCCCAATTAACAGGCCTTATCGGCTGGTACGAACATGAATGCCAGGCAACCGAAAAAATGATTCGCGCGATTCCGGATGAAATTCTGACAAAGAAAATTCATCCGAAATTCAAAAACGCAGGCGAACTCGCCATGCACATCAGCGACGCCATCCGCGATCTGGTTCCCACGATGAAAACCGGGAAAGTCGCTTATTCCCAGTCTCCGGTTCCCGGAAAAACATCAGAAATTACCGAACATTTTTTGGCGTCCGTAAAGGAATTTTTGGAAATGGCGAAAAATCTGACCGATGAGCAAATCAGCAAAAAATATCCGTTCGAAATGGACGGCAAAGTCATCTGGGAACCCGCCGGTCATGAACTGATCGCCGGATATATTTGCCATGAAATCCACCATCGAGCGCAATTAGGAGTGGTTCTTCGCGTATTCGACGCGAAAGTTCCGGGGATATACGGACCTTCGGCGGATGAGATGTAAAGCGGATTCCCGTGAAACCGCATCATCACATGAACGAGATCCGTGCGATCGTCAGGGCGCTTCAGTCAGTCGCTGTTGCCCACACCAAAACAGCTCAGGAGGGGGACAATGATTCCATACATTATTCATCCGCTCAGTGTGGAGCTGTATATGTTGCAATTCGGGTGTCCTCAGGATGTGATTATCGAGTCATCCGGCATGACGTTCCAGAAGAGGTTCCGAATAATCAATAAACGAACGCAGCATGGAATTCGGAGATGAAGTCGGCATATTCTCGATCCAACTTATGAGCATGATAAATCTATTTCCTGGAGCGAAAGTAAAACCCTCACGCTTGGGGATATGTCCAATCAACTCCTCGAAGACAGTCTCGTCGCTTTGCCGGACAAATACCATTATCGGTACTCTATCTTTACCGATTTGCAGACCGTCAGTGATAAAGTATGGTATCTTTTAAAAGGGACAAGAGGATCAGGAATGGTAATATCGTGGGAGACTAAGCGCCGTAATAAAACTCGATGATTAGCCGTATCATGGCATGAAGGATGATTATCGTAAGTTACTTGACAAAGTATTCGGCCCTTCAGGGAACTGACATGGCGGCCGTATAATTTCATCAGGCGATATTCAGTTAGCGTATGACAATTTCGGATGAGAATCAAAAAAAGCCGGATGATTACGCATC
>JBBIRG010000185.1:0-211 GCA_037441945.1 Bacteroidota bacterium
ATAACTGTATCAATATATGTCATTCATTATTAAAAACAAATTGAAGAAAAGGATAATAATTTTTTCATTTGACAGGAGAATCGTCATGAAAAAGACAACCTTACTGTTATCGTTGTTGCTGATTGCATATTCACAGGTCAGCGCGCAAACGCATGAAGGATACTTACCCGGGAATCTCGGGAGGATTGTGGAGGTGGCCACGCCGGCTGGG
>JBBIRG010000185.1:221-5652 GCA_037441945.1 Bacteroidota bacterium
CTGACGCGGATGCTTATCGGTTGGGAAGAGAACGGATTTGTGAAACAGTCGAACAGCGCAAACCTGTATAAGGTGTTCGGTAATACGCCATATACCACTCGACTGAATGACAACGGATTCAATATTCACGGACGTTTCGGCGCTCCTTCGGGTCACGACGCTATCGAAATACGGTTTGGGGATTCAAGCCGTTACTGGATCGATAATAATCTGGTGGCTGATAAAGTTCCGTTCGGAATTTACAATGTCGGCCAGAAAGCCGGCTATAATCCATCTATTACAGGCGGCGTGAAACTTTGCCTTCAGGTTAAAGATGAAAACAGCAACGGTGTATACGATCCGGGCGAACGGATTAATGTTTATGGCGATCTGGCGTTACCGATTGACAGCGCTTATGAACATCTTTCCGGTTTGTCAACTATTCCATCGATGGCACAGAATTTGCTTTTGTCCGGTATACGAACCGGATTGCCGACGCTACCTTATACTAAAATGATTTTTAATCCCGCTACAGACGGTTTTTTACCCCCAGCGGGAACAGTGATTCGATTTATACCCCAGTCAACCGATACGGCAAAACCATTTTTTGTAGCAGATAGCATAAAACAAGATACCGGCACCTGCTATTATCCTGATTTAATTTGTTTTTATTCCTTTGAAAAACCCGTATTTGATCTTATACAAGCGCCTCCGCGCATGACCATTGATACTAACGGCAGGATTACATGGACGGCGTTTCCCTATCAAATGGGAAAATGGTATGAGGCAATTTTGAAACTGTACAATTCATCGGGGTCAGCAATCAAATCATTTACAGCATCAGTACTTGCGCTGACTCCGGGCGATACCGGCATAGTCCAATATACAACGATATCCGACGGCAACCGCATCCGGTTCTGGCAGATAAATGACGGGTCGATAGGCTATCGCGCCGATCAGTCCGAATTTGGAATGGAGTATCCAAAAGGAACGGGCTATTCGTTAAATTATGCCGGAGGAATTTATATCGGTATGAAAAAACCCGGCAACGGAGTCGATCCTGATACGATTGCGGTATCCAATTACGAATTTTCGGGTGAATTCCAGCCCGGAAGGATACTGAATACCGGTCCTTTCAACGGATTAATTGCCCAGAATTACCGTACAAATAAGACAATTTTCGCGTTACCTGAAAATATAAACAACTGGCCGGCATGGGCGCCCAAGAACCAGACGGGATATCCTCTGCAGTTATCCGGAAAAGATACCTGGACGGTGTTTAATGATCTAGATTTATCCAAACATACACGCGATAATAATAATCCTGACCTGCATGCCCCGGGTCTGGGTATTGAAGTTCAGCGCCAGACCTATCAGTTCAGGCATTATCCGTTTAATAACGCTGTTCTTGTGCGTTATTCCGTTATCAATAAAACCAACCGGCTGTACAAAGATGCGTATATTGGTTTCTGGGACGATGTTGATCTCGGAAATGAATATAACGACGATATGTGCCAGGCCGATTCCGCGTTATCCCTTGTGATCACATACAATTCGCCGACCGGTAATGATCCGGCTAAAACGGCACAGGGAAAATTGATACTTCAGGGGCCGGTTGTTGCCGGACAGGCTAACGATACCGCTTCGATTATCCGTATTAGCCCATCGGGATTGACGAACGTGAAAATACCCGGCAAAAAATCGTTTTTTGCCACATCGGCTTTATCCCCCTTAAAGATGCAACATCCTTCAGCTTTAAGCGGCGACAGGACAAGATATTTTACAATTTCCGGATATGATGCGTTTGGGAATCCAAAACCAAACGGACCCTTTGATCTTCTTGCCGCGAGTTTGTATCCGGGTGACCAACGTACGCTTCTATCCACAGGCCCCTTCAATTTCGCGCCCGGCGACACGCAGGAAGTCTGGATGGCTTACATCGGCGGGCAGGGTGTAAGTAATGCCACCGCCGTGGACACTGTGCGTCACTACGCGGAATGGATCCTGAATGATTTCAAGAACAACCAAATTTATAAGTTTGATAAAACATCGCCGGTATTGTCATTGTACGGGCTCAGTACACAGGCCGTCAACCGTGTCCGGTTTATGGTTAACACGAATGAGACCCTGGTAAGCGCAATTCTGTCCGCTTCAACCGGAGCGCTGGCGCTTCAGCCGGCCAGGAACGGCTATACGACCGATTACAATATCACCCGCGCCGGAACGATTCCGCTGACTTTGACGGGAAAAGACTTAGCCGGAAATATCGCGACTGTCAATAAAACCTACAACGTCGCATCGTTAAATAAAGCGGTAACTCACGGTAAATTCACATTCCAATCGGATGGTCAAGGTTATTTACTGACGTCAACGGGCGAGGTGAAAAACATACCGGAAAAATATACGCTGATCGGCGAACCGGTGGAATGGATCGCCACGCAAAACAGCGGACAAATGAAGATTGAATTTGCGTTCACGAATTCCGATCTTGTCAATACGCAGAACCGGTATGAAGACTTTGACGTGATGAATCTTGGATTGTACGCCCGGAACGGAGAACAATGGGAACCGTTGGAAACGGCGGTTTCATCGAACAAGCTGAGCGCAATGGCGAAGGGAACGGCAATGGCGGTGTTTTACAATCCGGACGGAAACAATACGCCGCAAAGGTTCGCGTTAGAGGCGAACTATCCGAATCCGTTCAATCCTTCGACACTGATCCGTTACCAGTTAGCGGTGAGCTGCAAGGTTACGCTGAAGATTTACAATCTTCTCGGCCAGGAAGTGCGGATATTAGTCAATACACAGAAGTCATCAGGCATTCATTCGGTCGTGTGGGACGGGAAGAACAATCAGGGACAGCGGGTATCTTCGGGCGTTTATCTGTACCGGTTGGAAGCGGGGGATTTTGTGAAGACGAGGAAAATGGTACTGGTGAAATAATTTATAACCATGGAGCCCAAACACAAAGAAAAACCGTAAAGAGCGTACAATAAAAGAGATTATAATTATGAAATTAAGTAATAAAACAACGAGGTGCGAAAATGAAAACCATGTTTGTAAAAACGCTAAGCGCCCTGATGATCGGTTTGTTCATCATCAGTTGCGAGAAAGACAAGGATACCCTGAAAGATGCCCAGAAGTATTTCAAACAGAAGAAATACGAAAAAGCATTGAAAATTTATCTGGATTACATCGACTCGGACGCCGCCGCAGCGCGAGTGGGCGCGGGGTGGTGTTATCTGCGGTTGAGTGATTATGAAAACGCGGATACGATGTTTACCGAATCGGCCAAAGACAGCTTAGCAGACGGCCTTGCCGGATGGAGCTTCACAGCGTGGGGTCTATCTCAGTTTGATAAAGCCATCGCGCGCGCCTATCTGGTGATTAATAAGCAAACGGATTTCAAAATGAGCTTAGATACATTGGTCAACACCCGCCAGCTTATTTGGATACAGGCCGCCAGTTATTATCAGTGGGGCTATTACGACGAATCGGTGGAAAGGATTCAGCGGATTGACCCGTCCTTTAACCCGAATATGGCAGACCCCGACATCGGCAATATCATTCTGGCGAAATTAGAACAATTGGGCAACGGGCAATGGACTAAAATGCTTCTGACACGTAAACGGTAAACGATCGGACTTTCCATAAATCTTATTGAAATCTGCCCCTCCTCATGAGGGGCTTTCTTTTCTGCAGGTGAAATGCCCATTATCAGGTGTTCAAATAATATTTATATATTTTTTTCAATCTAAAGGTTGAGGCTACAAAACCAAATACTTTTTCTGAAGGCGAAATGCCTTTTATCACATGTTGAGATAATATTTATTTTTTTCTCAGCCTAAAGGTTGAGGCTACTTTGAAATCCGCCTGAATTCAGGTTGTTCACCTGATTATTCGCCCATCACCTGCGCAAATATTTCCCTTTTGCGCGGACGGTTGTCATGATCGATCACGACAATCTGCTGCCAGGTTCCGAGCGTCATTTTTCCATCGTGAAACGGGACGGTTATTCCCGGCCCCATCAGCGTGGCGCGAATATGAGAAAAACCGTTATCGTCTCCCCACGTCGCCGAATGACGGGACGCCATACGGCTCGACGCGAGTTTTTCCATCTCATCCTTAAAATCCTCTACCAGCGCCGGTTCATATTCAATCGTCGATACCGACGCGGTGGATCCGATAACGAAAACAGTAACAATGCCGTTACGTAGTTTCGATTCATCAATCACCTGCTGAACCAGATGCGTGATATCCCGGATATCTGAAAATCCCTTGCAGGTCACTGAAATTGTTTTTCCGAAAACCATCTTGATTCCTCATTTTAGAAATTATTTTCCGGCGGAATAATGACAATAAAAAACTCCATCAACATGATGCCCATGTAGATGGAGTCAAATGATTCGAAAAAATGTTACTCGATTACCGCCAGCACCTGCCGCATTTCGACGGACATTCCTTCCTTTACTAGAATCTGCTTGACGCGTCCTTCGATTTTCGCGGTCAGTTCGTTCTGCATTTTCATTGCTTCGAGTATCATGATCACATCGCCGGGAATGACTTTTTCGCCTTCTTTTTTGAAGATTTTGCCGATCAACCCCGGCATAATAGCGGTCAATCTTCCGGCTTCTTCGCCGGCGGATACGGATGCCGCTTTCAGGCGTTTCGGTTTGGGTTCTTCCAGTCCCATAACCTCGATGGGATAGGAGACGCCGTTGATGACGGCATAAGGCCCGCGAATTTCCACCGAATGGGGGTTGTTATTGACGCGAATGGTTTCTCCTTCTTCTGCGAACCTGAATTCCTGGCCATTGACAACGATGATTCCGTCTTTCTGTTCGACCGTGTACGCGGCATTTTCAAAATTGATTTTACATTTTTTGATCATGATTATCTCCTGCTTAGATGGGTTCGTCCGGCGATCTTCCACGGTGTGACGACCGGGCCAGACCGTTCGGGACGTTTTCCCTGTCTGGATTTAATATCGTGCTGCTGGAACACCATTGCGGCGATCGCGGCGACGATTTCCTCCTTGCCGAGCTGCCCTTTAGCTTTCCGCGACAGGAAGGGGCGCGCGACTTGCGGGAACAGTGCGAACGTCAGGATATCTTCGTCATCCGCCGCCAGTTCGCCGATATCTTTTTTGGCGCTCTCCCATCCCGGACTCAGTAAGTCCGCCGGACGGCATGATATCGGTTTTTCGTTTCCGGCGGCTTTTTTTATCAGTTCCGGGCTGATCGGTCCCGGCGGCTGGCCGTAATATCCAAGTATATATCTGCGGATTTCCTCAGGGATCACTTTATACCGCTCCTTCAGAGACACGTTCAGGATGGCCTGCGTGACGATCAACTGGCTGATGGGAACAACAAGCGGCGGGTATCCGAAATCTCTCCTGACTTCGGGGATTTCCGCGAGCGCGGAGGTCCCGCCTGATCGGACGAGCAGGTCG
>JBBIRG010000186.1:0-4607 GCA_037441945.1 Bacteroidota bacterium
GGTGGATACGATCGTTTGGCTGCCTGGGATGTCGCGGCTGGTGATGGTGAATTGCGCGCCGTTGATGAGTTCAACAGGTCCCTTTTCGAATTTGCCGACGCGGATTTTCGGTCCCTGCAGGTCCTGCAGGATCGCAACCGGGTATCCGGTATTCTTGATCGCCTGGCGTATGTTTTTAATGACCTGAGCGTGAGCCTCATGCGTGCCGTGTGAAAAATTCAGCCGGGCCACATCCATACCGGCGTGGATCATTTTTTCAATCATTTCCAGGCTTTGGGTCGCCGGACCGATGGTGCAGACAATTTTTGCGCGCGTGGTGATCATAATGCCTCCGCGGGTTTATTTCTTTTTCTTGTCGATTGGGTTCTGGTCTGTCGTTTCATTTTTTTTAAGAAGCCGTTCAAGAAGTTCCTCGTCGCTTTCGCCTAGATATTCGAGCGATACGCGCACGCTCAGAGCAAGTTCATGCTCGGGATATTTCTTCAGGAATTCTTCGTAATATTTCCTAGCTTTATCAATATCCTTGATCATGTTTTCGCAGGTAAAACCGATTTTAAAAAGGCTTTTCGGGGCGTCGGGTGATTGAGGATAGGTAGTGATAATTTTGTCCAGGTATTCGATCGTTTTATCGTAACGGTTCAAGTGCGAGGCGTAAATATCAGCGGTCATATCCCATGAACGTATGATATGGGTTGTATCGGAGGGATGGTGTTTTTCAATCAGCGAAAGAGTTTCTATGGCCTGCTCCGCCTGATGGGTTTTCAGAAGGCTGTCGCAAATTGCAAGATATTCCTCGGCCGGACGCGGGTTTTCTTTTGCGCATTGCGCGAAAAAGTATCCGCTAAATGAAAAAACAATCAGACTAATGATTTTGATTTTCATGATTTTTGAGAATCTCCGTTTTGGTTTAGTGGTTTAATTTTTAAAAGGGATCGGAAATTGGGCAGATGGCTCTAACAGGCCTGGTATAAAAGAGAGCCTGGCCGATGACGGCTGTTTTCCCGCGTTTGCAGCCGGCCGGATCGGAAACTTCAAAACATCCGACGTCAAAGTCCCTGCAGAAAATCTCTTTCGGTGCTTCTTCAGTTTCGGCGAAGGAATAGGTCAGGGAAAATTCTGAAAAATCTTTTTTCATGCGCCTGGCGTTTCAAAAGGCTTGACAAAGATAATAAAATAAAGAAAGAAAAACAGAAAATTCATTGGATCTTACTTTTTTTCTGTAGGGACCTCAGGCGGTTCTGCATGACCGTTTGTTCGGTGAGAAATTCCTGGTGAATGTAGGGACTGATTTCTTTAGCCATCGGGAGATACCTGAATTTCAGGTCTTTCAGGAACCGCCGGAGTTTGACTTTATTATTATTAAAACGGAGCGCCCGGCAATTGTCCAGACGGTCACATAACTTGATTATCCGGATTTCAGAGTCGGCCTGACGGATACTTTCAAAATAATCTGTTTTCAGCGCGGCGGGGCCGGTTGGTTTGGTCATGGTTTTAACGTAGGACGCAACCGTTTCGTTAAAATTATTCCTGAGTTCTTTCAGCGTAACCGGGCAGTGTTCGATTACGTCATGAAGCAGTCCGCCGCAAATCATATCCGCACTGGTTGTTTTCAGTTCATGCAGCAGGATATTCGTCACGCGGATCGGATGCAGGAAGAACGGATAGGCTTCGTCTCGGAACTGGTTCTGATGGGCGAGTCTGGAAAAATCATAGGCTTTACGGATCTGGAAAAGCTCTTTTCTGGAAAATGTGAATTCCATCAAATAACGCTCAAATTTATTTTCGATGTATTCGCTTTCACCAAAATGGTCGTATAGAAACGGGTCTTTTCTTGTCACGGGTTCCGCTGTTTTCTTTGTAACGATTTTTTTTACCGGTTTGACCATGATCGTTCAGGGTTTATGTAGGGTTTGGAGGATGGTGTTAGCTGCTTCGGGCCAGTTTTCGTTTGTGGTATCAATCTGAATATGCGGAAGTCCGCTCTGACTGCAAAGAAATAAGAAATTTTCCTGCTGCTGAATATAATAGCGGGCAATTTCCGTGTCCGTATTTCCGAGGGAAGATAAATATTTTGACCACGCTGCCGGCCGGTTTTGTTTGGTTCGGATAACGCTGCGCTGTTCGATGACATTGACGTCCATTGTAAACACAACGACCGTAGCGTTGAATTCCCCCAAACGGCGATCAATGGAAGTATACTCATAAAAAAAATCTTTTCCGGCGATATCAAGGCAGTGGCTCAAATGAAATCGTTCAAGTATGTAGCGCTTTATCACATTGCCGTTTGATTTACAAGAAAGATTTTTAAAATGCAAGATGAAATTCAAAACCGTATTCAGGGCTCCGAGACTTTTTCTCACCGTGGATTTATTCAACGGTTCTAGCGTGCGTTCCGTGCAGGATTCACTGAGGAATAACGACGGACAATCTCCGTCGGAGAGCAGGCGGTGCAAATGCCTGAAAACGGCTGTTTTACCGCTTCCGGGAATTCCCTCAAGAATAATTCCGCGCATTATGTGTGATGCCGGTCGAGTCAAAAGTCGCATCCGTTTTGTTGCAGTGGAACAGGTAATACGATTCGCTCCTGATGAATGCAGCCATGAGATTTTATTGCTGCAATGCGTTTCTTGCAAGGTAATCGCATGGATTTTTTCCGTTGGAATTATTTATATAATTTATCAGCAGCCGGAAAAACCAATGTATCCATTTAACATCAGAATAGCTGACAAGCCAGTCCTATGGTAAAGTAATATCAAAAAATTCATTTTGTATTATTTTTAATCTGGTTGCCGTCAAGAATTTCGTCCGCGACGACAAGAATTTAAAATTCATAGTCGCCGCTTTTTGGGGAAGCCAATCTATAAAAAGGGAGCAGTCATTGCAAGAAATATTTTATTTTTTTCATGCAGGTGGAGAACGTTATTGGAGATAGGGTTACAAAGATACTTAGGGTTCCAGATGTTCGGGTCTAAGAAGATCATTGATCGTTTTGACCGGATTGAAAGTAATCAGCGGAACTTCTGCGAATAATGTGATCCAGCCCGCCATCGCTCCGTTCCATAACCCGGGTACTTCAAGCGCGCGAACCGCTTTGCCGTCACTGAATTTGGTTGAAACAAATCCGGTATCCGGATCGGTAAACCGCAACAGGTCATAGTTAACGCCCCGGTGATCCCGCAGAGAACAAACGATGTCCACGGGATTGAAATGAGTAGATGATTCCCAGATGCATTTTTGTTCCGGGTCGCCGATGTCGACCTGGTGTTTTTCGACGATTTGCCGGGATTTGTTTCCCTTTTGATCAATCGTCCAGAACGGTCCTCCTCCGGGTTCGCCCTCGTTTTTTACCATTCCACAGACGCGTATCGGCCTGTGAAGTAATGACCGCAGGATTTCCTTTTGTTTTGCGATATTCAAATTATCGGTTATTTGGCTTGCCGGTATTGCTAAAACATTATCTATCCATCGTACGCAGTCCTGAAGATCAGCATCGCTGATTGCCGGTCCATCAATTAGTTTTAAAAACCGCTTCACTTTTTCTTCGATGGACAGCAAATAACCGGCAAGTATTTTTTTAAACAGATGTGTCTGACCTTTTAAATGGTCCGGTGCGATATTATCAATATTTTTAATGAAAACCAGATCGGCTTTCAGATCGTTCAGGTTGCTGATCAGCGTGCCATGACCGGCGGGCCTGAATACCAGGCAGCCTTTTGTGTCGCGGACGGGCTCGTTCCGTTCATTAACGGCGATGGTTTGAGTTGAAGGCAATTGATACGAGAAGGTAATTTCAAATGCAACCCCGCTTGTCTCAAGCCGGGGCAGAGATTTGCCAATCCTTTCATCAAAACCTTTCCTGTGTTCCGGTGAGATCGTAAAATGAACGCGCGCTTTACAGTTCCGGTCACGGACGGTGTGCATTGCCTCGACGAGATGCTCTTCCATGGCAGTGCGGATGTGATCGGCGTACCGGTGAAAGGGGATCAGAGCTTTCGGCCGCTGCAATAAGTTCAGGCCTTTTTCATGCAGGATATAATCAATCAGTGTTTCATACTTTTCGGAACGGATTTCATTTTCCATATCCTTGTGGTCGCGTTCAAGCACCTGGCGGAGTTCTTCAAGAAACGGGAACTTCCGGAAAGAATCCATGAACCGTAAAAGTTCCCTGTCCGGATTTTCCATGCTGGAAACGGTTTGCGGAGAAATTACCGGCAGGGTATTGACCGCGTTCTGAAGAACCGCGAACATGCGTGTAGCCGCTCCCGATGCGGGTACCATTTTAATAAAACGGCTTTCAGCGGCAGCGATTTCACAAGCGAAAATGAGGGGTCCGTAGTCTTTTTCCTCAATCACCGTTATGCCGTCATTTACGCTGCAGGGATGGTCTAAACGGGTAAACGGGAAACCCCGGCGGTACCGATCGAGATCCTGTTCGATTTTTTCCGGCAGGATACTGAGCGTTTCCAGTTGCCGCAGGTCTTCCTGACTGAATGCTTGCATAGGCACTCCGCTGTGAGTTGATTTATCCTAAAGATAAAAAGAAGACGGTTGGAAATCAACGGTATCATGAAAAATTGGTATTATCCGGAACGAAATCCGGATTAGTA
>JBBIRG010000186.1:4634-5647 GCA_037441945.1 Bacteroidota bacterium
CCATTTCGCATGAATCGCTCATAGCCAAGTCTCTCTATAACGGTTCCCTGAAACTGCATTGAAAAACGGGATTCATCCATAAGGATAAATTCTTTCTGCGATATTTCCCGGTTCAATGTATTAAATTCTGTGATATGTGTTTTTGTCTGGAGATTAAAATTCCACGGGCAGATTCCCTGGCATATGTCACATCCGTATATCCAGTCGTCATGAATGAGCGGGTCGTTGCCGGGAAATTCTTTTTCCTTGTATTCGATTGTCCTGTATGATATGCATTTTCTCGCGTCAAGTATATACGGTTCCTGAAGAGCATGATTGGGACAGCTGTCCTGGCAAAGCCGGCAATCTCCGCAAAGCGAAGCAAGCGGTTCATCATAAATCAGTTCCTGATTGATCAGAATAACGCCCAGAAATATCCATGAACCGAACAGGGGAGAGATAATCAGGGAGTGTTTTCCCGGCCATCCGATACCGGCTTTCTGCGCCCAGTATTTTTCCATGAACGGGGAGCTGTCGACAAAACAGCCGCCGGTGATGCCTGAGAACCGGTTCTGGATCTTACTTAAAAGCGCCGATAATTTACCGTGCATCACGGTATGATAATCATTGCCCCATGCGTATCGCGAAATTCGGGCTTTTCGGGTATCTGAAGAAAATTGCCCGGGCTGATAGTAATTGACAGCGCAGACAATCACGGTCCGGGCATCAGACAATAAATTGGACGGATTCAGCCGTTTCAGAATGTCACGTTCAAGCCAACGCATCTCGCCGTGATGTTTCTGTTCTAACCAGCGTGTAAATCAGGGTTTTCTACGGGATGAACCGGCGCGAATCCAATCTGGTCAAGCCCGCATTCAGCGGCAGTAATCTTGATGGTTTCTGAAAGATGTTTAAGACTGTGGTTACTCATAAAAGAAAACCCTGTGAAATACACAGGGTATGGTCGGGGTGGCGGGATTTGAACCTGCGACCCCCTGCTCCCAAAACAGGTGCGCTAGCCGGACTGCGCCACA
>JBBIRG010000187.1:0-5635 GCA_037441945.1 Bacteroidota bacterium
ATTTCGACAAAAATACCGAAAGCCATCACGCCTGAAATGACGCCTGCAAATTCCTGTCCGATGAACGGCTGCATGAATTCGGCCTGCTTGAGTTTCACTGATTCCAGCTCAGCTTCCACAGCGATCTGTTCGCGGACGGAGCAATGACGGGCGAGTTCCGGCAGCCGCTCTGACCATAACCGGTAACGTTCCGCGGACATGCCCTGACCATATTCTTTTAACAGCCTGTGAACCAGCAGATCGGGATATCGTCGGATCGGAGATGTGAAATGCGTATAATGATCAAACGCCAGGCCGAAGTGACCGATATTGTCGGTCGAATATTCCGCTTTGGCCATCGCGCGGATCGCGACTTTTTCGATCAGCGTTTGTTCCTTTTTTCCTTTGATTTTAGCAAGCATCGACTGGAAATGCGAGGGTTCAATTTGTTCGCGGTTTTTCGGCAACTGCGCGCGGAAGCCGAGCGCCTGGAGCAGGCGCGTGAAGTTCGCGATTTTTTCCGCGACCGGTTTGTCGTGCACGCGGTAAAGGAACGGATGCGCCCGCTTTTTTCCGGCGTTCTTTGCGATATGGCCCGCGGCGATGCGGTTGGCCGATAGCATGAACTCCTCGATCAGGCGGTTGCTGTCAAGCCGTTCCTTCCGGATACACGCGACCGGAACGCCATGCTCGTCCAGCCGGAATTTGGCTTCAGGCGTGTCAAAATCCACGCTGCCTTCGCGGATGCGTTTTTTGGTCAGTATCGAGGCGAGTTTGTGCATCTGAAGAATGAGTTCGATAATTTCCGGGTCCGTGTTTTCTGCCGGGCGCCCGTCAATCACTGACTGGGTTTCTTCATACGTCATGCGGCGCCGGCTGTGAATGACGGTTTCGGCGATGTCATAGTCGAGAGTCTTGCCCTGTTCGCTGATTTCCATCAGTATGCTGTAAGTCAGCCGGTCCGTTTTCGGTTTCAGGCTGCAGAGGTCGTTGGATAATTTTTCCGGAAGCATCGGGATGGTACGGTCGACGAGATACACGCTGGTTCCGCGCTTCAGAGCTTCTCGGTCGAGTTCCGTTCCTTCCTTGACATAATAACTGACGTCGGCGATATGTACGCCGAGAAGATAATGGCCTCCGTCGCTGATGCCCAGAGAGACCGCGTCGTCAAAGTCCTTCGCGTCTTCCGGATCGATGGTGATGCAGGGGATATCCCGCAAATCGAGGCGGCGGGCAATTTCGCTGTCCGGGATGCCGTCTGGAATCTCGCCGCATTCGCGCGTCACGCCGGCAGGAAAATCATAGTGAATGTCATGCGCCATCGCCACGGACATCACATCCACGCCGGGCTCATCGGGAAAGCCTAGAACCTGGATGATGACGCCGGTCGGATTCATGTATTCATGCGTCCATTCTTTCAGCCGCGCGATCACTTTCTGACCGTCTGCGGCGTCCATCGTATCCGATTCGGCGATGACCAGGTCTCTTTGCATGTACGGATCGTCGGGAATCACGAAACACATTTCGGCCATTCTTTTAAAAAGACCGACGATACGCGTGCGTCCCCGTTCTGTGATTTCGATAACCTCCGCCTCAAAGGGACGGCGCGTGTTTTTCCGGCGCAGAGGAACAATGGTCACAGTGTCGCCGTTGAGCGCTGTCCGGAGCCTGTGCGGCGCGATAAAAAAATCCCGGCTGAACCCGTCAACCTGTACAAAACCTTCCTTCTTTTTATTGACGGTGATTTTTCCGGTCAGCCGGTGTTCGTTAAAAAGGTACTGTTTCCCTTTTTTAACCAGGCTTCCATCCATCGCCATCCGCGCTAGTGTTTCTTTCAGCGCTTGTAGATCCGCCGTTCCGGATATATGCAACTTTCCGGCGATATCTCCTGATTTCATCCCGTGTGACGGGGTTTTACGGAAAAGCCCGCGAATGCTTCTTTCCAGGTCATCCTGCGGTCGCTTCATTTCATTATACTTTCATCTTGTTATTAAAAAGCCCGGAAAATACTTCCCGGTCGGAAGGCGGCAGTAATCGCTTCCATCCGAAATATAAATACACCGGCAGAAAGATCAAAATGAAAACGGTATGCACGGAAGCCTGTTCGATTCCCGCGCTGAAAGCGGCAAAACGAAGGGCGGCGAAAAAGATCCACAACACGAGACCGAATGCGATGATGTTCAGAAAATCCCACCGGAACGGATTGATCTTCAGGAGGCGGCGTATCAGGACCGTCTGTACAATGGCCGTCAGGAAGCAGGCAATCAGACATCCCATTGCGGCGCCGTTGAGTCCGTAATGCGGAATCAGCATGAAATCTAGCGTCAGGTTTACGGCCACAAAAAAAATATTTACCAACAGGTTCGCGTACGGATAACCGTACATGATCAGCGCCGCCTCAATCGATGAAAAAACGGTGTTCAGCATGATGCCAAAACAGGCGATTATACACGCCGTCGTTCCGACGATGAAATAATCGCCGAATATCAGCAGCAGCATATCGCCGAAAATCGCCACCATGATGAAAAAACCGAAACTTAAAAGAATGTTCACGCGGAACAGCGTAACATAGATGTTTTCCAGCGCCGTCGCATCCTTGTTGATCCGCATAGCGACGACTACGGGCATCAGGATCGGGTCCATCGACTGCGGGATGTTGCGCATGACGTTTCCGATATTCATGATGACCTGGTACACGCCCACCAGCGACGCCGACGCTATGATACTCAGCGGGATGATGTCCACCTTCAGCGTTATAATGGAAAGCAGTTCCATGATCATCACTGGGAAACCGAAAGTGAGGATTTGTTTCCAGAATATCAGGGAAGGACGGTTAGCCCAGATGTTTTTGACAGAAAAATGTTGACGATAAAAAAACACGGCCGCGACCGCTCCGGCGACGAATCCAAGAGTTTTGGCGATGATCGGCGCCGAAACAAGCGAAAAAGCAAAAAACAGAATAGCGATAAAAATCAGGTTGAAAATCGGTTCGAAGCCGTTGCGCACATAGACCCATAGTTTCATGATCTTGAGCCCTCGCGTGGCCGTCATCAGAATGGTGCTGACACAGTAGAATGGCGCCGACCAGACCATGATCTTCAAGTATTCCGCCAGAGGAGGTTTGTCCGTGAAAGCGGCGATGTCTTCCGCAAACAAATAAATAAAAACAACCAGTAATCCGCTGATCAGGAACGAAAGGATAATATAGGATAAAATCCCTTTATAATATTCCTCATCACCGGCGGACCGGCTGCGGACGACAAAATCGATAATCAGGCGGTGACCCCCGAAATAACAAACAACGAACGCCAAGTTCATGATCAGCCAGGTGGTGCTGAAATAACCGAAGACTTCATGTCCCATGAACCGCGTAGCGATCAGGTCGAAAAAAAGATTGGACAATTTGCCCAGGTTACTAAGCAGATTGATAACCGTTCCCTTGGCTACGTCCCTTATTTCATTTTTTTCATTTTTCAAAAATGTAAATCAGAATGATTATCTGTTCAGGGTAAGTGATCCGAAAATATCTAGGGACATTATTTTGTTACGGCGATCCTGATTGTCCGAACCGTTTTCTTTCCGGATGAGGATTTCGCCTCGATCTTGGCGAAGTACACTCCGCTTCGGATCTTGCTTAGATTCCATAGGGCTTCGTTGTCGGTCAGGGCGATTCCGGGGCCGTCGATACGGGCGACCCGGTCGCCGGCCAGATCGTATATTTTAATTTTAACTTCGGCTGGTTCGGAAAGGTAATAACGGATCTTTGTTTCGTTCCCTTTGGCCGGGTTCGGATAGCAATACGCTTTCTTTTTCGGCATCCAGTCATCGTCGGGTGAAACGACCGTGTTGCGTTCCGTGTTCATCGACGAATTGGACGAGTCTTTGCCGATCTTTGTCCACAGCGCGCGAGCGGTTACATGCGGCGAAGCGGCGTCCCATACGTAAACAAATCCGTCTGCTGCGGGCGCAGCCAGATGCGTACGCTGATTGCGGTCAATGTCGAAAACGGCCATCGAGGATCGGACCGGATAACCGGTGGATAACGGAAATCCCGGGATCAATTTTCCCTTCGCGTCGTAAGCGAAAACGCGCCCGTCGTCCGAAGCGGCGACCAGATCGGGTTTGTGGTCATTATTCATATCGGCTACTAGCACCGTTGAATATACGATCCCAGCTGGATTGGTTGCGTCAAGTGTTACAGGGAAATTGGATACGAGCGTGCCATTATGATTCAGCGCATAAATTTTATTGTCCGCGCCGAAAATAATTTCGAGAAAACCGTCCCCGTCGATATCGGCGAGCGAAAGCGGCGAGGTCGGTCGCCAGTTGAGCTCAACGGGAAATCCGTCAATAGCTGGATAGCAATGAATGTAATGGCGGTTGCCCGATGAATACGCATCGATAATGATTCGCCTTCCATCCTGCGCGATGTCGCCCGTAACAATCATGGAGCGGTTCGCCGGACGATTCTCCGGAAAAACAAATACAGCGCCTCCGTGAAGAACGATGAAACCCGCGTTCTGCGTCGTGCGGAATGCGATCGTATCGGCTGAAAGCAATGCCATCGACAGCAGGGGATAGGAAAGCGTTTGTTGTCCGGTCGGCTGTCCCTGGTGATTGAAAATGAAAACCGTTCCCTCATCCGATCCGGCGATGATTTTTTTATTCGGTGTAATGATGGGCGCGATGCTGAAATGTTTATTCAGGGAACGCTGCCACATCGTATCAGCCAAACCGTCCGCGTTGGCGTCAATGGCTTTCCATGCGGTTAGCAGTCCGTTCCGGCTTACGGAGATGACTTCGGAAAGGCCGTCACCGTCAAGGTCGGCAACAGCAAGATCGGCATCGAATGAATCCGGCAGTGACGCGAATAACGCGAGCGGATAAACCGTCGAATCGCCGCCGGAGCGCCGGCGTGTGACCGTCAGCGCGTTATCGATAACTTTCCGTCCGTCCGGTTGCCAGGCGTAAATTTTTCCCAACGGATCGGCGATGATTGTTTCAAGTCGATTATCGCCGGAAATGTTACCGTAAGCGAGCGATTGATTTCCGAACGTTGCACCCGTGTACTGCGGGAAACCTTTTTTAAGTATAGTGTTGCGGACATCGAATGACATAACCGGCTGACGTGCGCTGAAGTTCGAGAGGGAGATGCCGGAAAAAACGCGGTGTTTTCCCAATGAATTAGGAACTGAAAAATTGTTGAAGAAAACGGAATCAACCCGGTTGTTGTAGAATTTAAATCCGTTGTTGCCTTTGAAGAAGAAATCCCACCGGTCGCCGGAATTGATGGTGACAAAAGGCCCTGCGGAAAACGCGTATCCGATGTCCTGGCTTCCCGATCCTTCGACGAGGCGTATGCCGCGGTTATTCGGATCGTTGTTAATGGAGTTTGTTGACCAGTTGTTTCGGATAACACGTTCGTCAATATGCCAGATCAGCACGCCGCTGCCGGGCAAACCGCTGTCGTACTCATCCACGCGCGTGATGACTTTGGTCAACGGCGACTGCTCCACGCCGGACATGTAAACCGTATCGATGATCCCGCGCCGAGCCCGGTGTACTAGCTCGTCCAGATTCCCCACACGCGGCCCGATCTCGTCGGGCAATGCAGACGTCCGATCCACAGGCCGATCGTCATAAAATCCGGACATCC
>JBBIRG010000188.1:0-5576 GCA_037441945.1 Bacteroidota bacterium
TCGTGCAGTTCGGTTTTATTGAACTCATAGGCAAACAGAATTTTCAGTACCGCTTCGCGGGCTTCCCTGCGGCTGTTGACCGGCGTTTTGTTTTTCTTCAGGGGAAGTTCGTCGTCAAGTAACATCGGATTCATGGGAAGCGTTTTTCCTTTTGTGAAAGAACTTTAACAGAACCGAATATAATGAGACGGGAACGAATAATCAAGGACAAGTTGCCGCCTGCCGTTCCGGACGGATATCCGATTTTTTTATTGAAACTGCTTCCTGATTTATATATTATTCCGCGTTACCCGGCCGTTGCGCCGGCAACCATCCATCAAACCAAAGACACATCATGAAATCCTTATCCCGACGACGTTTTTTGCAGATCACCACCGGAACGGCGCTTGGCGCGGCCGCCGTCAGAAGCATCGGATCGCTGACGGAGCAGTTGCAGGCGCTTGACCGGAAGGCTTCGGGCGCGATCCGTAAAACTCGGACATTCTGCGACGTCTGTTTCTGGAAATGCGGCGCCATTGCCTACGTCAAGGACGGTCAGCTCTGGAAAATCGAGGGTAATCCGGACGACCCGCTGAGCCGCGGAAGGCTTTGTCCGCGCGGCACCGGCGGAATCGGCGCGCATTACGATACCGACCGGCTCCGCGCCCCGCTGATCCGCAAATCCGTGCGCGGCGAGGAACAATGGACGGAAGTCACATGGGAAGAAGCGTTTGATTACATCGCCGGAAAAATGAAAACCATCAAATCAGGTTACGGCGCCGAGTCGGTCGCGATGTTTAGTCACGGCATCGGCGGAACGTTTTTCAAGCATACGCTCAAGGCTTTCGGAACGCCGAACATCGCCGCGCCGTCGTTCGCACAGTGCCGCGGACCGCGCGACGTCGGATTCAAACTGACCTTCGGCGAAGACGTCAGTTCTCCCGAACGCACAGATATACGGAACGCGAAATGCCTGACGCTGATCGGTTCGCATCTCGGCGAGAACATGCACAACACGCAGGTGCAGGAATTCGCCGAAGCCGTCGGAAACGGAGCCGTCGTCATCGTCGTCGATCCTCGGCATTCCGTTGCCGCAAGCAAAGCGAAATATTATCTGCCCATTAAACCCGGCGCCGATCTCGCGCTAATCCTCGCCTGGATGAACGTCATCGTCACCGAAGAACTTTACGATAAAGAATATGTCCGCCAATATGGTTACGGATTAGAAGCGTTCGCCGCGTCGATCGCTATGAACACGCCCGAATGGGCGTATCCCGAAACGGGCATCTCGCCGGATCTGATCCGCGAAACCGCGCGTGAAATGGCGCGTTATAAACCCGCGTCACTGGTGCATCCGGGGCGGCATGTCACCTGGTACGGCGACGATGCCCAGCGCTCCCGCGCTATCGCCCTGCTCAACGCCTTGCTCGGATGCTGGGGACGCAAAGGGGGATTCTATTACCCCGTCAGCATGAATGTTCCGAATTATCCCTATCCGGAATACCCGAAACCCGCGCGCGGCAAATGCGATAACCCAGGCCAAAAATACCCGTTCGCCATGGAAACACTGACCACGGGCATCCGCGAGGCAACCCTGACAGGCAATCCGTATCCCGTAAAAGGATGGTTTGTGTACGCAACGAACATCCTCCACGCATTCCCTAATGAGGAAGAAACCCTCCGAGCGATACAGAACCTCGACCTGCTCGTCGTGATCGATGTTATTCCAAGTGAAATCGCCGGCTGGGCCGATGTGGTGCTCCCGGAACCGGTTTATCTGGAACGCTACGACGATATCAATGTCGAATGGTTCCGTGAACCGTTCATCGCTTTGCGCCAGCCCGTAATCGACCCGCCGCATAATCAGAAACCGAACTGGTGGATGGCGAAGCAACTCGCAGAAAAACTCGGACTCGGGCATTTCTATCCGTGGAACGATATAGAAGAATATTTAGACACGCGCCTGAAATCAGCCGGATACGACCTGAACACGTTGAAGGAAAAAGGGATCATTCACGGCGAAAAGAAACCGATATACTTTGACGAAGGCGTTCCCGCCGAATTCCAGACACCGACCGGAAAGATCGAATTCTATTCGCATCAGCTGGCCGACGCCGGATTCGATCCCGTCCCGAAATACACGCCTCCGGAACAACCGCCGGACGGTTACTTCCGGCTTCTGTTCGGTCGCTCGCCCGTACATTCATTCAGCCGCACCCATTCCAATCCCATCCTGTTCGATATGATGGACGAAAACGAGGTCTGGGTAAACCAGGATATCGCGCGGCGGTACGGACTCACGAACGGCGACCGCGTAAAACTGAAAAACCAGGACGGCGTGATCAGCAACGCCATTAAGGTCCGCGTCACCGAGCGCATACGCCCCGACTGCGTGTACATGGTGCACGGATTCGGGCATAACGCTAAAATGCTCAAGCGTCCGTTCGGACGCGGCGCCAGCGACGCCCAGCTGATAACAAAATACACCGTCGATCCGCTGATGGGCGGTACGGGCATGAACACGAACTTCGTCACATTCGAAACGGAGGCGTAACATGGCGCGATTCTCAATGGTTATTGATACGGTGAAATGCGTCGGCTGCATGGACTGCGTCGTCGCCTGCAAAACGGAAAATCATGTCCCCGAAAGATTCGACCGAGACTGGATCGTTCAGGACGCTCAAGGCAAGTTCCCTACTATTCAACTTGAAATCCGATCCGAACGCTGTAATCACTGCGACAACCCCCCGTGCGTGTATTGCTGTCCCTGCGGAGCCAGTCATATTCATAATATCGGCGGCGTGGTACTCGTTCATCACCACAAATGCAGCGGCTGCAAAGCCTGCATAGCCGCCTGCCCGTACGACGCGCGGTTCATCCATCCCACCGGCTACGCGGACAAATGCACGTTCTGCATCCACCGCGTGGAAACGGGACTCGACCCCGCATGCGTATCCGTCTGTCCTGCGCACTGTATGTATTTCGGCGACCTCGACGACGCCAACAGCGCGGTCAGCAAACTCTTGCAGACAAGGAAACACCTCGCATTGCTAATCGAAGCCGGCACCCGCCCCTGTGTGTATTATTTGGTTTAATAAAGCTTAATTTACCGTAAAGAAAGCAATGTATGCAAATTGGGTATTCTGATTAACTTTAATGTCAAACAGCTTAAATACGGCATAAAAAGAGTCGTCAATAAACTATGATGCATTTTTTTAATATGCTTTTCATAAACATTTTGCGCCCTTTGCGTTCTTTGCGGTAAAATTGACTTCGTAAAAAGGATAACATTATGAACGAAATCACCACCACGCGGTCCAATGAAATGATCGATCCTGTCATGCATATCTGGGGATGGGAAGTCGGCGTATATTTATTTCTCGGCGGGCTTGTCGCCGGGATGATGATTATATCCGGTTACTTTCTTGTCAAAGGCCGGCATACCGAAAATACCTGTTCCTGCTTCCGTCTTCCCCTGCTGGGCTTCATCCTGCTGACGGCAGGCATGTTCGCGTTGTTTCTTGATCTCGAATACAAAATCCATGTATGGCGGATGTACGCGACGTTCCAGATCGCCTCGCCAATGTCGTGGGGATCGTGGATACTGATACTGGTATATCCGGCGCTGTTCGCGAACATTCTGATCCGTCCCGCGGAATGGATGATGAAGCGCGCCCCGTTTATCCGCCCCTGGTCGGATAAGATCAGTTCCATCCCGGCGATCCTGAAAGCGGTCGGCATGACGAATATCTTGCTCGGCCTGATGCTGGGCATTTACACGGGCGTTCTTCTGAGCGCTTTCGGCGCGCGTCCGCTGTGGAATTCATCGGTGCTCGCTGTATTGTTTCTCGTATCGGGGATGTCGTCTGCGGCGGCGCTGGTGCACATGATCGCAAAAAATGCGGAAGAACGCGTTCTGCTCGCCAAAGCCGACGTGAATTTTCTATTAGCGGAACTGGCGGTCATCCTGTTATGGATCATCGGTCTGATCAGTTCCACGGAGGCGCATCTTCGCGCAGCGGGTCTGATTCTGGACGGACCTTACGCGGCCGTGTTCTGGGTATTTGTCGTAATGATCGGGCTCGTTATTCCGGCGATCATGCAGTCGCTGGCTGTGCGCCACAAAATTCATCATTTTACCGCATTTCCCGTGATGGTGCTTTTCGGCAGTCTGATGCTCCGGTTAGTCATCGTCGCCGCAGGACAATACAGCCACTGGACGCGGTTATGAAAGCGGCGCGTTATTTCTTTTTTAGGATCCGTACTTTTTCTTCGCGTATTTCGTTTACATAAAAAAAGCGGCCGGAGCCCAAGGCATCGGTATGACGAAAACGAAAGCGCCTGAATTTAATTTTTTTTGTTTTGATCCGATTTTCCGCGACGTAATTTACTAGTTCCGCCGAATCAACGGATTCCACAATCCTTTTGATCCGCATACCGCATTCATTGAGCAGTAACTCCTCGCGGGAAGGCCGGTATTCTTTTTCATTCGCTCCAAGAATCATGTTGCCGTCAACCCATTTTCCGGGATTTTTCCGCGCCCTTTTTTCATAATCCGAAAACCGTTTCAATAATTCTTTCAGATTTTGCAATTCCGGTACAGGCATGTTTTCGATATCCTCATTAATCCCGGGCATAAAATCGGTCACCGTATCGGGTGCGCGTTTCGGTTCGTAATCCGGGAAAACTCTGCGGATATCGGCGTAGGCGTCATCATCTTCGTTCGCCATCAGCAGTTGCCGCACGACACGGCTCCAGTATTTGATGACAGTTTTTTTTTCGCAACCGGCCGCTGAGACATTATTACCGATTTGAAAACGGCATTCATCATTAAGCGCCAGCCGGTTATATTCGCTTGATTGCCTGACCGATTCTTCAAACAGGGAAGAAACCAGGGACACCGCCGATTCTTCGGTCCGCGCAATGCAGCTGTCGGCTTGCTGATACGGCTGAAATAGCCATTGCCGGCGCACCGGCCCGAAATCAGGAATCAGCGACAGGCGTATCATTTTGCCTCGCGGCATCCCTTCCGGAATGGCCGGCTGAATCGTTTTGCTTCCCGGGAGCGCCGTTTCGAGATCAATGTAATGGGAATACTCGCGCAGACGAATCACCTGAAGTCCGTTGGGAATGGCGAAACCCTGCTCATCGCGGATCAGCTTTTGACAGGAATCGAATCCAATTATGCTGAAAAACGCACGTTCAAATTCCAGAGCGCTTTGAGCAAAAACAGAATCCTGCGTCCCGGAAATTTTCTCATAAATCATCGCGTAAGGCGTCACCGTCACGAATTTCAGCGAAACGGCTAAGATGAGTTCATTCCCGGTTGTTTTCTGTTCGTACAAATCCTGCCATGGAATCAGAATAAATTCTTTGATAATTCGCGCTTCATCTCTTGACGCCAGCGCCACAGAAGCGGCTTTCAGCGAATCCGGCGCGATATAACCGTACGTATTGGGAGTATTCCATTGCATGCGAACGCTGGTTTCCGCGCCGCCTTCCTCCGCGTGAAAAAGCTGCACGGCCATGCAGATAATCTTAATCCATTCCGTTTGTAACATATCCGACACGCCTGCTAATGTAAGTATTATTTCAAC
>JBBIRG010000189.1:0-5546 GCA_037441945.1 Bacteroidota bacterium
TATGGGTCACAGTGAAATGAGTTTGTGGATGAGTTTAACAAAAATTTTTACTGTATTATTTTTTAAGAGATATATGTCATTTGAGAATAGGCATTTTGTCTTTTTCTGGTTTTCACGGATCAGCCGCGAAATGATGATTTGAATCGTATTAAGCGGTTTTACTCTTTCTGGTTACCGGTATATCCGATCAGTTTATTAAGCGGGAAAAAACCGTATCATATTTTTCATGATTACGGTCTTGCATATCTAGCGGAGAAATTGTAAATTGAAATTTTATTTTGCAATTAAATAGGATGCGTTATGTTTAAATTTATCCGTCGTCTGATTTATCTGGCTGTCATTCTTTTTATTGTCGGATTTCTTCTGATAATCATGTTTCCCAATCATTATGAAAAGGAATCCGTAATTGATATCGACGCGCCGGCTGAAAAGGTTTTTACGAATGCCGAAAAGCTCGGACAATGGAATATGTACGCGATGCTCAGCGGTTATACCGAAATGACGAAACAATCAGGCGATAAAACAAAGCCGGCCAATGATCCGGTTGACCGCTATGCCGGACAAATCAAGAATCAGATTGGCAGCATGGAAATGAAAGTTAGCCTTGTCAAGGCCGATTATCCCCGGTCGCTCAGCTATAAAATAGAAGGCGGACCGATGAACGGCATGCAGCCGGAGATGTATTTTGCGAAAATCGACGATAAGAAAACAAGAGTCACTCATAAAGAAAGGTATATGTTCAGCGGGTTTTTCGGCAGCATCAAGGCGTTTGCCGCGAAATACGGAACGGGAAGACTGACCGAAAATGGTCTGACGAATTTAAAGAAAATCTCCGAACAACCAAACAAGGAATAATCCCATGGCAGACGAGAAAAAAGTGCAGGAAATCCAGATCAATTTTCCGCCGGAAAAACAGTCAGGCGTTTACGCGAATAATATGGTCGTAGCGCATTCCAAGGAAGAATTTATACTCGATTTCATGATGATCGCGCCGCCCAACGGCGTCGTGACCTCGCGCGTGATCATGAGCCCCGGGCACGTCAAACGCGTGATCGCCGCGCTCCAGCAGAACTTGCGGCATTACGAGGAAAAATTCGGCCGCATCGAGGAAGCCGTCGAACCGCCGAACCCGTTCGGATTCCAGGCCTGATGAACGACAAGCGAACTAACTGAAAAATAACGAAAATAAGTTTACTTTTCATGCGATACGGGTATTTATAGTATTAGAAATTTTTATTATCTTTTACGAACATTAAATTTAAAACAGACAATTAAAACAAGCGCAAGATGAAACACGTCACCATCCTATTTTTGTTGCTGGCAACATGTCCGGATTATCCTGCCTTTTCGCAGGAATCAACGGCCAAGCCTGTCGTTGCCATTCTGAATTTCACGAACGCCGGCGGGCAGTTTTATCTCGAGGATCTGAAACTGTCGTTTCCGTCGAAACTGAAGACTGAATTATCGCAGAAAAAAAAACTCGTCATTGTTGAACGTCAGAAATTAGAAGACGTGCTTCGCGAACAGGATTTTTCGATGAGCGACCTGTCGGAGGATAAGGACAAGCAGGCGAAAGTCGGCCAGCTGATCGGGGCTGATTTTATCATTACCGGCGACTTATCCGAGAGCGGAGGCAAGATCCGGGTCGACGCGGCGATTACGCATACGGCCAGCGGGAAGGTCATCGGCGAAAAAGTAACCGGCCCTTCGAAGGACTACGTCAATGCCATGGCGGAACTCCTGGCGAACAATATCGCGTACGCGCTGACGGGCAGCGGCGCGCGCCTGCAGAAAATGAAACTCAAAGGCGCCCCGGCCACCGCTTACCTGATCTCGACGGCGGTTCTGGGCGCGGCCACGGCGGTTTCATGGAAAACGCACGACAAGTGGTATGACAAATACAAGCAAAACACCCGGCTGGGCAGCATGAATAATTATTATAACAAGGCCAACAACTGGTACAAGGCCTCGGGCGTCCTGGCCGCGGCGACCGCCGTTTCGCTCGGCGCAACCGTTTACGCCATTATTAAGAACAGGGCCACCGACCGCGAGGTCATTGCTTATGAAAACAATACCGGAGGCCGCTCTTTCTGGGTTTTCAGCCCGCAGTACGACAGCCGGAATAAATCCGCCGGGCTGGGCTGGTCCATACAGTTTTAATCTAAGGTGACAGGATATTTTCCATGATGAAAAAAAAATTATTTCTTTCCCTGGCGCTGATCCTCGCGGGTAGCCCGTTTTACGCAGGATGCGGGGATATTGACCGTTCCAATTTGCTCGATCCGGAGAATGACAACGCCGTCGCCGGGCAGGTCGCGGTCGTCGAGAATTTTGTCCACCGTTATACGTCCGGAGACAGCGTGAACCGGTACATTGCTTATTCCCAGCGGGCTCTGTATGACCTGCATCAGGATTACGCCGAAAAAATGATTGTTCTCGAATATCACTTGTTGCTGACCGATACGTCCAAAAAAGACACGCTGGCGACGGGCGATAACCAGTTGCGGTACCATAATGAGTATAATACGGGCGCCGTTCCGCGAGCGTTTCCGCACGTCTTTTTCAACGGGAGTCAAATCGGCATCCAGGGCGCGTCCTCTTTTGAAACCGCCCGGCAACGGTACAAGACAATCCTTGATACGATGACCGTCAGAAAGGTCAAATTATTCGGGGACGCCAAGAAAACGTTCGACGGCAACACGCTGAGAATCAACTGCAAAATCGCGCGCTATGGCGACAAAAAAATCAACGACCTGCTGATCGAATACATCGTGATCGAAAATCTCGGCAATCTGACACGCTACACAGTCAGGAAGATCTTACCGCCGGAATCAATTGTCGAAATCCTGCCGGGAGACGTTTATGAACTGCCCGAAAAAACGGTGGCTGCTGCCGGACTGAAGGATACCGCAAAAACGGATGTTGTGATCATAATCAAGGATAACATAACTAAAAAAATTCTCCAGGCCTGTATGGCGCGTTAAAAGAAGGAAAACGTATGAACCGTCGAAATATATTGATGATGACCGCGGCCCTGTTCACGGCACTCAATGCCTGCATTGAAGTCAACGATTCGATAGACAATTCATCCAAACCGGTGATTGACAAGATGACCGCCGTTCCGGCTTCGGTCATAATCAGCGATACCTCCGTCATAACGGTCCAGGCGCGGGACCTGAACGGCGAACGACTGTCGTATGTATGGAGTAAGCCGGACGGGGGCGACTGGGTGGGAAATGTTACGGGTTCTTCCGTGACATGGAAAGCGCCGTCCTCGTTAAGCGGGGGCGTATCGTCAAAGAATTTCCGGATCAATGCGCGCGTCCAGAATGAAAACAAGAAGTATGCTCTCGATACGGTCATGGTGACAGTCAATTCGACGCAGAACCCGGTCGTTACCATCCTCTCTCCCTTGAACGGCGCTTTTATACCGTTGAGTGAAGGAACAGTCCGGATTCATGCTCAGTCCAGTTTTACGGATACCTACAGCATGAAGTGTTATATTAACGGCGTTCCGAAGGACAGTTCGGCAACTTATGTTTATGAGAAGAACTGGAACATAGCGGCCGAAACCGAGGGAACCAAGCAGATTCAGATTGTCGCCACGCGTCCCGGCGGATATATCGGCACCGCCTCCGTAACGATCTCGCTTGAAGGAACGATTGGAAAAAGAAAGTAAATCGGAAGAAAAAGTAAATTGTCCGGATGCTTGAATTCTTGAGTTTTAATTCATCGGACCGATTTAGCCGGATTGATTCCGGTTGGTATTATCATGAATTACTTTAAATCAAATTGTGAATTTATTCCATTCAGATCCGTTGGAACAAACTGATTTTGATCGTTTCCATCCTGATTACGGCGTGCGCCGATCTGGATCGCGTTAATCCTCTTGATCCGAAGAATCCGGGCGCAATTGCCGGGCAGATTACGGTTGTGGAGAATTTTATTCGCCGGTTTACGGATTACGTCAGCATCTAACTCATCATCCGTTATTCGCAGGAAACTTTGTATCAGCTGATATCCAGATATGACGAACAGATGATCCTCATAGAATACCACATGCCGCTGACCGACACGTCGAAGCATGACTCGTTTGCCCGTCCGTCGAACCATTATCGTTATCAGTATGAGTATCGCGGGTCGGCGCCGTATTTCTTCCCTCATACTTTTTTTAACGAAAAGCTGCTATCCTTATACTTTTAAATTGGTCGGAACTACTGATTATTTTACGCTGGGCAACTGACAGACGGATTCCTCATCTATTGCGGTCAATATTGAGGGGGTATCGGTAAACGAAATTAATCCTGTATAGTATTTGAGATTTTTTCAAAATGGTCTTTTTTACGGACATTTCCGGAAATCTTTTATTACACAATTGACGTAGCTCTAATTAGTTGCGTTAAAGGTTTTTTTTTTCGGCTTCTGACAGAAGCATATCCTTTTTTATTATTAGGGCATTGCTTTTTTTTGCCGGCATTTACAAGCGTTTTCCGGCTATAATGCTGAGAATATAACGTAATGGTTAAAGCGGTTACAAAAAAAGACAATAAGGTATTAAAAAACATAAAAAAACTTGACTTCAACCATAAATTTAACTAATCTTGACGACAGTACCAATAGTATTGAAACAAGTTCGTTTACACATGTTTTTTCGACGGATTAGACGGGTGTTTGTATCATACATATAAGGTCAATTGCGAAATTGAAAACAATTTTTTTAATAAGGTTTTTTATGAAATATCCCGGGAACCTTTTGTTTTGCATCATCGGCGTCGTTCTTTTTTCGGGCATCCTGCCGGAAACCCTTTCGGCGCAGAAATCCTTACGCGAGATCGAACGCGAATACAACAGCAGCATCCGCGATTACATGGATGACCTTTACGGTTCGTTTGCCCGGCGATACATAGCCAACGAACAGTACCTTCTGGATATGATCCTCGCGCTGACGGATGAATTTGTTGAGCGAAGAAGCAAGGGCAGTCTGCGCAAGGGGCAGATCGGCGGTATTAATCTGGGCATGGATCTCGAATCGGTCCGAAATCAGATGTTTGAGATTGCCGACAAGATGGCGCAGTTGCGACAGTTTCGCCAGAGGGCAAGACTCGATTCGATAGACGATAATACCATTCGTACCCAAGTGACGGATTATGAAAGAACCTACGCTAAGGAATTTGAGCTGACTCGGCTGAAAATCGTCAAAGTACGCGATCAACTTATGAAACTGGGGAATGCAAATGAAAACCGGCGGATGTTCCAGCTGCAGTTGAAAAAATCTTTCGTGCGGTATCTTCAGCAGGAATACGAAGCGGCCGTGATCGGTTTCGAGGATATTCTCAGCGCTTACCGTGAAACTTACAGGGAATGGGATGATATTCTTTATTATTTAGCCGAATGCTATTACCAAATGGGCGATATGGACAATGCCGAGGCCACGTTCGCGAGGATCACAACGGATTATCCGTCGTCCAAATATCTGGAACAGGCTTTCTCGAAACTCTTTTACATCGCGCATATTCGTACCGACCGTCCGAAGATGAACCGCTGTC
>JBBIRG010000190.1:0-5544 GCA_037441945.1 Bacteroidota bacterium
GATCGAAAAACTCGGCAAGCGCAAGGCTGAGATGAAAAATCTCGTCCATCTCGATCATGGTCAGGTTAAGATGGAATTCCTGATTCCGGCGCGCGGGCTGATCGGGTACCGCGGCGAATTCCTCACCGACACAAGGGGAACGGGCGTTATGCATCACAATTTCCATTCCTACGAACCGTTCCGCGGGGAGATTCTCGGACGAACCAACGGCGTGCTTATTGCCATGGAAACGACCGAAACAGTGGCTTACGCGATGTGGAACCTTCAGGACCGCGGAGAATTGTTCGTTCCGCCGCAGAGGAAAGTCTACGAAGGCATGATCGTCGGTAAAAATTCGCGCGATAACGATCTCGTGGTCAACGTCGGCAAGGGCAAGAAACTGACAAACATGCGCGCCTCAGGCTCCGACGAAGCCGTGCGGCTCGACCCCATCCGCGAAATGACGCTTGAAGACGCGATCGAATTTATCGACGACGACGAGCTCGTAGAAATCACGCCGCTTAACATCAGGTTAAGGAAGAAAATCCTGAAAGAACCCGATAGAAGAAAAGACGCGAGAAAAAAAGTATCGGCGGTGGAATAATTGATTTTTTTTCTGGTTGATTTGAAAATTATTTTTTCTTCGTGATAATGGTTATACTGATTTAACCGGTTTGGAAAAATGAGGGTATGACAATCTTTGATCGGATTACATTTGACGATCAGGTAATGGGCGGACAGGCCTGCGTTCGCCGTCTTCGTATTCCGGTTCGCTTATCGTAAATCTGACCGCGAATCGTTTATCCGTCGAACAGATTCTGAAGGAATATCCGGATCTTGAAACGAAAGACATCGAGCAGTTGAAACGTTCGTTATTTTTGATTTCATTTTCGTTGTTCGCTCCGCCGCGGCGGACTCACCATGAATTTTTAGTTTTTAGAAATGCCCATAGGCCAAACGCCAGAAATGATATTTTTATTTTGAAATTCCGCCGCGGGTGATATATAATAATAGGATGTTTGGGTTCTTTTAATTAAGAAAACTAAGGTTAGTTAAGACACAATCCGATCAAAAGGTAAAAGAAATGAACAATTTCTTACAACGATTTTTCAAAACTTCAAAAATCAAGCAAGTTGTTTCATATAAAAATATTTATCTGATTATAGTTTTTATTTTCATAGTAATTTTAACGTTATTATTTGCAATCAATCTCATAGACTCCAATGTAGACTTCTTTATATACTCATATATGAATTTCTTAAAATTTATTATTTTATTTTTTTTATTTTCAGGCGCTTGTTTAATTGTATATATTTTTCGGTGTAATAAAATTATTTTAAAAAAAAGATTCGAATATTTTATTACGCTATTTTTTTTAACTGAATTCATATTTCAAATCATCGGACTTCTCGGTTTGTTTCCAAGCGGATTTAATTCTGTAATATTTAGAGTTCCTTTTGGGCGTGTATATTGGACTTATGAAGGATATTCGAACAGCGCTTTGAATCGATATGGTTTTTATTACAAAAAATATTGTGGTAATACGGACAATGAGATTATTTTAATCGGAGACAGTTTTATTGAAAGCTGGCAAATAGACTATCGCCATAATATCGGAATTGTATTGGAAGATCTTCTAAATAGATCCAAACCAAGTAGTCATGAAGTAATAGCGATAGGGCAGGGACGTGCCGGACCTGGTCATTACCGTGAACTCATGAAATATGCAAATGAATATTTCCGACCGCGCGATTACATTATTTTTATATTTTCGGGAAATGATTATCAGAATATTCTACCCATTTTTGAAACCGAAAAGCGTAATTCTCAACAGGAGTATTATCTTACATTTATTCCGGATTCGACGGGTCGTATGGTATTGCATCCGAAAAGCCTTTACGCTTACCAAAAGTGGCATAGGCAATTAACGGATAATCATAAAAATATTATCATCAAGACTCCTGAAATTTTAGTCAGCCATTGCATGACATTGCATGTTCTGACTCGTATATATTTTACCATAATAGAGCCTAAGATATACCCACCCAGTGAATTGGGCGTCCATCATGAATTAATGGCGCTTAACGTTAATCCGTTTATATTTATGGCTAATACTGCACAAGCCGATACAGCCATAGGTTTAACAAAAAAAATATTGTACGACTGTAAAAATTTTGCCGCAATAAATGAAGCAAAAATAAAAATTGTACACATTCCTTTTTTCCCCCCTGAATTTTATAGACGATATTCGGGTCGGAATTGGAATATGGTAATTGATGGTTTAGATTTTGCATATCCTGAAATGAGCCTAGCGGAATGGTGCAAAGATAATCAAATTGATTTTTTACCAACGGCGCATATAATGAAAGAAAAAGGCGTTACTGTTGAGTTCATCAAACAAATGTATTATACAAATGGCAGTGGACATTGGACTGACGATGGCCATAGATTTATGGCGGAATTAATTTATCAATATTTTTATATGAAATAATCAAAAAAAGTCCATTCAAAAATTATATTCAATTAAAATTCCGGCTGAATGGAAAAAATCAAATATCTTTTTTCAGGGTTTATTTGATAGGATATATTACGTTCATAACATCCGGGTTTTGGCGGTCTCGCGTGTAAGACAACGATTATGATATATAAAGATGTTGATACCCGATAGGAAATATTCATGCTTCCGGAAGAGGCCGGGGACAGAATTACGAAAAAAATTCAGCCGTTCTTTGGAGTTCATGCGCGCTATTTAAGAACATTGAAGAAAAAAAGCTCGGACTAAAACGCCTGTAATGGAATAAAAGGCTATAAAGGACGTTTCGACCAACAGAAAAAACATTCCGATAATTGATACAACGGAGACAACCTATGAACATGGAAATCACATTTGAAGGCAGAAAGAAAGTTATCGCGAATTTCAACGGCTACCGCGTCGTTACCGACCAGCCGGTCCAGGCGGGCGGGGACGGATCGGCGCCATCGCCGTTCGAGGTTTTTTTGGCGTCTATCGGCACCTGCGCCGGCATTTATGTCAAAGGATTCTGCGATTCACGCAAGCTGCCCGCCGAAGCAATCAAAATTATCCAGTCGCTAGAAGTAGACCGCTCGACGGGTATGCTTGGAAAAATCAAACTCGATATTCAGGTGCCGAAAGACTTTCCCGAAAAATACCGGGACGCCCTGATCAACGCCGCCGAATTATGCAAAGTCAAGAAAACAATCGCGCATCCGCCGGCATTTGAAATTGTAACAACGGAAACAGCCTGAATATTCAGATAATCATGAAAAAAGTTCAGGTCAGACCTGAATGAGTTGCCTCATTATAAATCTTCATGATTTTTTCAGTGACAATCCGTTTGGAAAAATGATCCATGAAAAAATTTCGAATTTTTCCGGAATCAAACCTGCTGATCTGATTTTTCATATCGAGTATCGCTTTAGCCGCGGCTTGCGGATCATTAACAGGTATCAGAATTCCGTTTTCATCATAGACATAATATTCCGGCCCCCCGCACCGTGTGGCGATGACCGGTTTGCCGCATGCCATGGCTTCGATACAGACGATCCCGAAGGATTCATGACGGCTCGGAAGAATAAACGCGTCGCAACCGTTAAACAGCTCAGGAACATCCTTTCGTTCCTTTTGTCCTAACCAAGTTATAGCATCATCGCATCCTAGTGTCTCGGCGAGTTTTCGGCAGCTTTCTTTCTCCGGCCCGGTACCGGCAAGCGTGAAATGAATGTTTTTATCGTTTTTGCTGGCCAACGAAATCGCGCGGATTAAAATATCAAAACCTTTTTGATGAACCATCGAACTGAAAGACAGAAAATGAAAAACCCCATCAGCTTGTTTCGGCCTGGGATAGAAACGGTCTTCGTCAACAAGATTTGGAATGATTTCGGGTTCCGGGAGCCCATATTTACTGATTGATGCGCTTAATCCATGGCTGACCGCTATAGTTCTCGCTGCTTTTAACAAAGGCAGCCGGACCTTGCCGGTCAGGTTGCCTTTTCTGTCCAGAAAATAAGGCCGCTGAAACGGGAACGGACTCATATGTTCGGTGACAATATAAGGAATCTTCATTTTCCGGCTTATCCGCATGGACGTATAACCGGCAGGATAACAAACATGCGCGTGGATCAGATCAACCGGACCAAACCGGGAAAGAACCGCTTCGAAATGGCTGAAATGGATTTTGTAACGTTTTCTTAAATTTCCGTTCATCAGCTTCGGCGTCCATTCCAGACAGGGCGTCAAGAATGTCCACATATTTTTTGTGTTTTGCTGAACGAGGGTTTGCGCCGGATATTTCCGGTACCGGTTCAGAATCCGGATAGTTTCGGGGAGATGTTCCAGAGGCAGAGTGAACGGGTGAACCGCGCTGACAAAAAAACGCGCGTCCGGATACATTTCAGCCAATGCCGATACCTGGTCATAAACGAAAATCCCTAAAACCGGCTGATCCGGATTCGGATACCATGACGGGATGACGAATATATTCATGAATGACGCTTTTTAGCGAGCGCTGAAATACACCAGCCGGTGACGATGCCTCGCATAAAAGGCCTTATCGTCAGCGCAATGATGTTGAACAGGATTATTTTCGGTGAATAGTGTAACCAGATCATGGGTAACCGGCCTGCGGGGGACAGCGTAATGATTTCCATATTTTCGGATCTGAGTATGACGCCCAGTTCCCAGGACGTTACGGGGGCGACATGACCGTAAGAAAGATCGGAATCGGAAAACTGATGAAACCGGCCGTGCATGAGGAAATTCAGTCTTGAATACCACGACGTAATATTCGGCGTTGTAATGAGGACAAATCCGCCTGGCTTTATCAGTTGTTTCAGGAGCCGGACATAGGCAAACGGATTTTCAACGTGTTCAATTACTTCAATTCCCATCACAAGGTCAAACCGGTTTTCGTTCTGACGGATGAAAATGTCCAGTTCAGGCTGTGAATTGAAATTCACCTGAAAAAAAGGAATATCGGAGGGCTTAAATTGATTGCGGTCCATATCAGCTGCGGTTACATGATATCCGATGTCCTGAAGACGCTGTGACAAGGCGCCTTCACCGGCTCCGAGGTCGAGAACAGATGATCCAGCGGGCAGGTGTCGGCTGATGATATCGCTTACCTGCTTATGCAGAAGCGGATCAGCTTTCATGAGAAAATTTTTATAGTAGCCGGGTTTTTTATTTCCAATCAGGAACATGCTTGTTGTTTTTTGTATGAATGAAAAAGGTTATTAGTTCAAATATATCCTCTAAATTTTCTTTTGCAAGCGAAAACAGCGTTTAAGGGTAAACTGACCTGGTACGAGATGAAAACACTACAATGCATATTTTTCATCATTTCCCCGGCATAAGGACTGTAACTCGCGTAATAATGAATACCCGAAAGGATTATTGTGATTTTATAGCGGGATGTCAGTTGTTTTTCTTAACCGATTTCGGATCAGTTGGTCATTATCATAGCGGCGGCCATGCGTCGCTACCTGAAATTGCAATCGCCATCAAGACCGGTTAATGTGAAACCGGAAGGTTGGTCGGGGTAACGG
>JBBIRG010000191.1:0-4326 GCA_037441945.1 Bacteroidota bacterium
ACGGAGGCGCGCACTGGTTTCTTCAGACTGTCCTTCAGTCCGGAAGTTCCGCGCTGAACGTGCTGACCGTGGATGCCGTTGATTCACGGCATTGCCGGATGTTGCTGAGCGATGAATCGCAGGAAAAATTTTATCTTTTGCTGACTGACGACGGCGAGCGGTGGTCAGCTGCCGATTTTACACTTCCGGACGTAATTCCGCGTCAGATGCGGTTTGCCGATTCACGAAACGGCTGGCTGGTCGCGGGCGACATGTTCGACGATGACCAGGTTTACCGCACCGCCGACGGGGGGTATTCGTGGACGTGGACAAACTTAAATCAGCCCGGACGAATACATTTTATCGAGGCGGATGCGGATAGGGTCTGGATCGTTCTGCAGAAAAAAACCGAACCCGGCTCCGTAACGCTTATGAAATCCGACGACAACGGACGGTCGTGGATACAGCAGGCTTCGCTGAAGCCCAACGCGGGAGAACGACTGGCGCCGCTTGGATTTTTAAGAACGCCGTCTTCACAAACACTGGTTATGCAGAAGATTATGGAAAATGCCGCCGGCGCGGGTAGTTCCGTGATGGCGCATTCGACGGATGATTTTCTTTCGCACCAAATCTATACTGTACAATATTCCGGAGAAAACAGCAGCCGAGAAATTTATCTGTCACGCATCATTGGTGACGCTACGGGACTGTTAGCGTTTGACCGGCAAACGACCGAAGACGCATATCTCGACGAAACGGAGACACAATATTATTATATGATCCGTACCACGGATAACGGTAAGTCATGGAAAAAGACCGGTGAATTCCGGTTACCGCTTTCCGAAGCGGTGTTTGCCGGGGGAAAGAACATTATTGCCTCGACGGGATTAGGAACAATTTTCATATCACGCGACGGAGAAATGCTATGGGCGGAGGCGCCCGTGGATTTCCGGAATTTGTATCTGCCGCCGGTTAACTTCATCACTGCTAGCCTGAAGGGGTTGGACGAGGATATCATAGGCGACGATTCAGGCGAGGATCATTTCGACGACAGCGCCCTAGCCGCGAAATGGGAATCGCTCGAGGATTCTATCTACGCCGTTAGCAGTTCGCATTTGGCGCGATCGGAAAAATACAGACCCGACGTCAACTCCGCGTTCTCGGTCGGCATTGATTCGCTGACGACCACAACGGTTCAGTTTCATCGCCGTGTCCGCTGGGGCGCGAAACACGTGTCTCTGGACCTGATTACGGAGGAAATGAAATCGGGAGAGATACGCATCCCGCGTTACAAAACAGTCAGATTCAAAGGCGCCGTTTATTCACAGGACCGGGCCAAAGCGAAGCAGTACCACTGGTCGTCCAGCATCAACGGCGAACTGAGCCAGGAAATGAATTTTTCAACGCGTCCCGATCAACTAACGCCCGGAACGCACTTTATTTTCTTTAAGGCGATGGACCAAAGCGGTGAATGGTCTAAACCGGTAGTGATTAAAATGACCGTCGAGGATTATCCGAAATATAAATTTCCTTTTTACGGTCGATGGACGGTCGGTGGCGGCGGCAGCTATTATAATCAGGGGCGGCATACCCGCGGCATCCGTTACGCGCTGGACCTGAATTACGCCGAAGGTTCAGACGGGGGCGATAATGATTTCGGCATACCCGTACGGGCATCAACTAACGGAACCGTCATATTTGCCGGCTATACGAAAGGGTACGGAAGGAACGTGCGTATCAGTTATTCCTACGCAGGGAAAAATTACATGACACTCGTCGCGCATCTGGCCACCATTTCCGTTTCCGTCGGTGAAAAAGTGAAGCAGGGACAGGAACTCGGCACCTGCGGTTCAACCGGCCGCTCCAGCGCTCCGCATATTCATTGGGAATTACGCATAAACGACGTCTGCGTTGCGCCGGAACCGATATTCGAAAACGATACCACCGTTGTCCAGACCCTGCGCAACGGCTGGATTTACGATTCGGATAATTATTATCAGCCGGAACATATTGTCATTGTGGATGAACCGGATATTCCCGGCACCGTGCTGGAATATAAGGGCTATAACCACAGTTACCGCTGGACCGGGATCAGCAAGGTGAAAACCGTCGAAGCCCGCTGGAAGCCGAAACTGCCAAAGTCGGGACTATATAAAATCCAGGCGCATATCAACCGCGAGTATTCTACGGCCGTCGCGACTTATCGCATTCATACTAAATCCGGCGTGCAGGAAGTGAAAATCAACCAGAACAAATTCACATGGGAATGGGCGACCCTCGGCGTATTTGAATTAATAGCAGACGATGATGTTTACGTTACGCTTGACAATGCCTCGTCACAACGACGGGGCTCGGTCAGTTTTGATGCCGTCCGCTTTGTCGGGTTGTGGGAAGAAACCCAATAAAAGAACGTTGAATTTACAAACTCTAAAGAAAAGCTGAATCATGAAAAACGATCAGGGCTCAATATTTTACAGGCTGCTTCGGATCCGCGCTTTTATCGTCATCAGCCTAGCGCTCATCGTAATGCTGGCCGGCGGATGGGTGTTCATCCAAAGCGACTATTATCACGACGTAAAGAAAAACCTGAAGCTGTTCGGTGAATTATACAAATATATCGCCGACCGGTATGTGGAAGAGGTGCATCCGCATGAACTGATGCGCGCCGGGATTGACGGCATGCTGGAGCGGCTGGATCCGTACACGGTTTTTTATGAGGGCGAGGAAAGCGGCGACCTAGATGTGCTGATGACTGGGCAGTACGGAGGGATCGGGATTTCGATCGGGATGAAAAAATCCAATATTACCGTGATTTCCACGATGGACGGCTCGCCGGCACAACGCGCGGGAATCCGCCCGGGCGACCGTATCATTGCCGTCGACGGTATTTCGGCGCAAAACATGAGGCTGGAACAATTATCGCTGAAAGTCAAAGGCGAACCTGGGACGGAACTGATTCTAACCATCCAGAGGGATATCACGCCAGAACCGGTTGATTTCAGGCTCAAGCGAGAGATCATTCTGGTTGACAATATTTCTTATTCGGGATATGTAGCGCCGGGGATCGGCTATGTTCGGCTGTCCCGTTTTTCAAAAACAGCGACAACGGACCTGATGAAATCCCTGCAGGAAATGAAACGCGACAGCCTGCGCGGAATAATTCTGGATTTGCGCGGCAATTCTGGCGGCATGCTCGATGCGGCGGTGGATATCGCTAATTTCTTTATCCGTAAAGGAGAAAGGATCACTTATACAAAAGGTAAAACCCTTGAATCGGCGCGCTATTACGATGCGGTTTACGAACCGGTTCTGGAAAAAATACTACTGGCCGTACTTGTGGACGGCGGAAGCGCCAGCGCATCGGAAATCGTCGCCGGTGCGGTTCAAGACCTAGACCGCGGAGTCATCATTGGCGTACAAACGTTCGGGAAAGGGCTGGTTCAGACGGTCTATCCGATCCATGACAAATCCATGCTGAAAATCACCACCGCGAAATATTATACGCCCAGCGGACGATGTATACAAAAGGAACAGTATCCGTTCAAGCGCGTCCAGCGAAAATCCGCGGCCGACCGCGATGATGAAGGCAAGGATGATTTGGACGCAGACAATGTCACAAAAGAAGACACCCTGCTGCGTTTGGAACGGCAGATGTTTTTTACAAAAAACCGGCGTCCGGTATACGCATCCGGCGGAGTGACGCCGGATATCGAAATCAGGCCGGATACGCTTACCGCTTACCATGCCGATATTCTCAAGCAGGGTTTCCTGTTTGATTTCGCGACGCACTTTGTCAGCCGCCATCCGGTGATGGATTCGGGATTTGTTTTTCATGATTCCGTTATGGCGCAGTTTGACGCGTATGTCGCGTCGCGTAAATATCTTTACCGGTCGTCTGCGGAAAAGGAACTGGTACAGTTCCGCCGTATCTTTGAGCAGGAAGGCGCCGTAAAACTGGTGTCGAAAGAATTCCAGTCGCTGGAGACGGTCATCCTGGCCATGAAAGAGAAGCAACTTGCCCAAAAAAAGACGGCGATTGCGCAGGCGATTGAGCTGGAACTGGCCGGACGTTATTTCGGAAATAAAAACCGCATCCGGCGGAGTTTTGCGTATGACCGGGTCTTGCGCGAGGCCGTTTCCGTCCTGAACGATTCGGCGCGTTACGGCCGACTGCTCGGCAGAAAATAATCCTATGGACTGGATGATATTCGCTTACATTTTAACCGGCGCTGCGGCGGGCATGGTCGGCGCCATGGTTGGGCTGGGCGGCGGCATTATCGTTGTGCCCGCGCTGACGCTTCTTTTCGGCGTCGAGATGAAACCGGCGATCAGCGCCAGCCTTGTATC
>JBBIRG010000191.1:4361-5537 GCA_037441945.1 Bacteroidota bacterium
CGCTGAAAAAAAGATGATTCATTACCGTCTGGGTCTGATCTTGTGCCTGGCGACGGTCATCGGTTCGTTCAGCGGAAGTTATCTCGCGATTATGCTCAACGCGGCGGTTCTGATGATGATTATGGGTACTCTTCAGGGAACGGCCGCCGTGATGCTGATGAACAATCATTTCTTTCTAAAAAAAAAACAGGAATTCAGTAACGCGATTCAAAATGAGGACCGTCAAAAGACAGGGTTCTTTCATTTAACCGGAACGGCGTTTTCGGAAGAGCGTCAGGAATTCATGCTGTTCCGTGTTGCCCGTATCGGGACCGGATTCCTGATTTCCGTTTTTGCCGGGTTGCTTTCGGGCATGCTGGGCGTCGGAGGTGGAATTCTTCAGGTCCCCGCAATGAACCTGATCTGCGGCGTGCCGCTGAAAGTGGCAACAGCCACCAGCGCATTCATGATCGGTTTTACGGGCCTCGCCGGAGCGCTGATCTTTTTTCTCTGGGGAAAAACAGATCCGGTGCTGACCGGTTCGCTCGTCATCGGCATCATGGCCGGAGCCTATATCGGCGCGCACTGGGCCTCGCGTCTTAAATCAAAAACGCTCGTCGCGATTCTTGTGACCGTCCTGATCGTGTCCGCCGTCAGGCTGTGGATGAAAGCAGCTGGAACATGAACACGGTAAGTCCAAAATCACTGGTCATGGCGCTGAAAATCATGATTGTCATTTGCATCGCCCAGATCGGCACGGGTCTCTTGATTCGGCTGATGGACCCGGAATCTAATCTCAGTGTAACGTTGCTGAACTCAGCCCTAGGCGTTTTATTGTCAATTCCGGTCATGATGCTGATCCTGACCGGATGGGAGTATTTAAGGAAAAAAAACTATCCAATGGCGGCCTGGGTAGCGTCCGTTTTTTTTATCATTGCGGCGGGAACAAGTATTTTATTTTTATTAAAAAAATTGTAAATTGTTATGATAACGAAACCGGAACGAATTATGAAATCTTTCAGGACAATTTTGTTTTTCGGTGTATTGATCGCCTTTTTAGCGGGTTGCGCCGGAAAAGCGATTACATATAACGAAAGGAATTTCGACCGGCTCGGAGCGCAGACGGGCGTTACCGTGAAAATGATCGACGGAAAAACCTTTCATTTTTACAAGGCTGAAGTCATCCGATACACGAAC
>JBBIRG010000192.1:0-4913 GCA_037441945.1 Bacteroidota bacterium
CGTTTCGGTCATCGCGTTGGGTCGCGGAATGATGTGAACGGAGACGACCTGCCCGACCCGTCTTGCGGCGGCCTCGCCCGCGGCAACGGACGCCTGAACGGCGCCGACTTCGCCGACCACCTTGATGGTAATCAGCGCGCCGTCGGTCTGTTCCTTACCGATCAGTCGGACATTAGCCGCTTTCATCATCGCGTCGCAGGCTTCAATTGCCCCGACCAGCCCGAACGTTTCCACCATTCCCAGCGCGCGTTCCCCCATGACTTGTCTCCCTAAGTTTGGTTACAGTCCCTTAATTGCCGCCTTTTTTCGGAAGGATTGTTTCCACATCCGGATGCGGTCTCGGGATGACATGGACGGAAACCAGTTCGCCGACTTTTTCGGCTGCCGCTGCGCCCGCGTCAGTCGCCGCTTTCACAGCTCCTACATCGCCGCGGACCATGACGGTCACGAATCCGCCGCCGATCTTTTCCTTGCCGATCAGTTCCACTTTCGCCGCTTTTACCATCGCGTCGGCCGCTTCTATCGCGCCAACTAAGCCTTTCGTTTCAATCATTCCTAATGCGTCAAGAGCCATCGTCTTTCTCCTGAAAATATAAAGTTCATTATTGGTGCTCGTAACCGTTAAAATACATATATAACTTATGTAAATCGGATTTGAAAGTCAATTACATTTTCTTGGGGTCACGTTATTACGGTTTCGGGGATACCCCGGTTTATTCAGGCGTCGATAGGGATAAAATTGGCTTACGCGGAATTAACACTGCGAAATCCGGGGCAAACATCAGCAGCAGGATCGGTATGAATGTGTTTATTCTTCATCAGAAAATATAAACAATTATTCTAAAACTCAACTTTTTTTCTTGCCTGTACGCCGGATGGGAAGTAATGCTTGATTTCTTTCATCTTGGTGATTAAATCGGCGATTTCTATCAGTTCCTGCGGCGCATAACTTCCGTTGATAATGATTTCGGTTTTCTCCAGTTTTATCTGTATTACGTCAATCAGTTCTGGAAAAGCAGGGTTTTTGTCCCCTTCGCGAACGGGGTCTTGTTGTGAACGCAGGTGTAGGATTGGGCGTGGAGTGTGGTGGTAAATAAAGCAAATGCAAAAAAAAAAAGTTTAGTTTCATAAATATTAAGATTTAATAAAAATGTTAAATCGCCACTAAATTTTCAGACTTTAATTCTTCTTCAAAAATAGACATTTGATTTTTTTTCTTCTTTTCAATTTTGCGCGAATGCTTTTCTATGACTGAATCATAATTAAAGACTAATGCCTTTAGTATCGATTTTCTATTTTTTAATTTTCCGCCGGAATGGTAAAAGTTAAATTATTTATAACCTTTTTAAGTGCCCTTTGAAAGCGGCGGCGCTTAGCCGCTTGCTACAGAGCCATTCTGTCGGCGATAGTCATCAGCATGAGGTAAAATAAAGTCATAATGGTTCACATGTTATAATCACTTTTTCCGAATATCTGTTCCTGAATTCAAATTACGGCGCCGGATTCAGTCTGCTACTTCGCGGTTCCCTGGCTCAACTCAAAAGTATGCTTCAGAAAGACTTTAAATTTTTCGGAATTCACGATACGGTCATACTCGATTTTAATGATGCTGGACGGCTTGCGCTGTGTGTTCAGCTGGAATTCTAATTTTTCCAGCGGCGTGAGGTATTTATTCTGCAGCGTCTGGATAAGGTCCTTGTATTCATGGATATGCTTGACGTCGCTTTTCAGGTCTTCGATGATTTTGTCAATAACGGCGCAGGTTTTGGTCAGCGACAGGTTGAGTTGCTGTTTAGTGTGTTCAAGCTCGCTTTTGTAGGCCTGCCAGTCGTTGGAAAAGGTAGCTTCCGCAAACAGGAAGGCTTTGGAGACGTATTCCTGGAACCGGCTGTCGTTCATCAGGTTCATGAATTCGGTGCGGACCTGCGGGGCGGATTTCTTGCCGCCCTCGAGGCTGTCCTTGTTATCGGTGATGGCGAAGAAATCGTCGTCGCGAAGCTTGCTGATGATCTCCTCATGCGCGGGGTTCTTTACTTCGGCCAGTGCTTGCAGGATCTTGCTGAGAAACAGGTAATATTCGTCGATCAGCGGCGCGATTTCCTGTTTGGCGCGGATTTGCGAATTTTCGAAATGCCGCCACCCGATGGCGTCCTGGATCAGCGCCAGAATGAGATTCAGCGCGCGTTGCAGGTGTCGCGGGTATTCCGGCTTGTCTAAACGGCGCGTGACTAAATACACGGCGTAATCCTTAATATCTAAAAGCGTTTCCTCCACGATGCCGTCCTCTTCGGCTTTCATTAAAACGGATTCCGGAATGATGTTTTTTCCAACGGCTTCTTTTTCGATCATCCGGATGGACTGGGTCTGAAAAAGCGCCTTGATCTTCGGTTCCACGTACGCAGCGGTAAACGCGGCGGGATCTTCCTGTCCGCGCGTGATCGTTCCGGCTTTGACGTATTCGCCGATCGCGATGCTCAGTTCCGTGTCGTTGATCATGTCCATGATCCGGAAAACGTTTTCCCGCGACAGCTCGATCATCTCGTTCTGGATCATCGCTTCCACCTGGTTCATCGTCATGAACGCGCGCTCCGCCTTGTTGAAGAAGCTGAGCCGTTTGCGAAGTTCGCTGAAATGATCTACCTGCGATGCAATCAGATCTTCGTTTTCCCTGAGTTCCGGAGGCAGTTTATGATGATTAAGCGAAACGAAATCCTGGTTCATGTTCAAATGTTCAGGATTGATCCCGAACAGGCTCATCAGGCGCGCGGAAAGGTAACGCGAAGTCAGCGCGGCTTTTTTGACGTCAGGATCGTCTTCTTTCAGTACGCTTTTATCGATGCACGGCAGTTCGTGCTGGAAAAAATCCACGACTTTCTGATAGCGATCGTTCTTGACGTCTAACTCGCCGATCAGTTCGACAAACTCATACACTTCCTTGATCTGGAATCCCTTGACGCGGAAAATCATGGACGTGAGATACTGTGTTTCCCTCGCGACCTCAACGAGCTTCGACGGTTCATGCAGTGATTCGTCCGGGTTGTCAAGACGTCGAGCGAACGAAATCGACGCGATCGTCTGGTCGGCAATATTGTCCGTCATCAGGATATCATGCACGGACTGTTTCAGTTCGGCGGACAGGGGAGAGACGGAGTCGGCTTTAAGCTTTTCCTCGTACTGCGAGAGCGCGATATCAATTTCCAGATCATTGATCAGCTTCAGCCATTCCAATTTTTCGGTTTTGGATCCCATTTCAATATTCAGTTCACCTTCGAGAGTGTCGCGGATGATCTGATCGAGAATGCGGAACTGGCGGCGGATATTGTTAGACTGGGAGAGCCGGTTGATAATGATGCCTTCTATCGTTTCGTTCGGGTATCCGAGCGCCGATAGCCGGTTCTGAAGCCGGGAAAGAAGATACAGGTTAATGAGGTCTTTCATGGAAATCGATTCGCTCTTGCGCATCGTTTCGTCGCGTTTCATCGCTTCGGCGAGGAGATTGATCGTAAAAACCGTTTTTACGGAATCCTCCGCGTTCAGATCGATCTGGTCGATGATTTTGACAAGATGAACAAATGTTTCGGTGTCGCGGATCTTTCTGTCAAACAGATCTTTCATTTCCTTGGTGCGTCCCTGACGGCTTTTTTCGGAAACGAGTTTTTCGAGTACTATGTTGATGACGCCGTTTTCGACGGAATTGGAGAGCAGGTCGTCTAACTTGCCCTCAAAAATCGGTATGGAAAAATTTGAAGATTTATTGACGATCAGTGACAAGAGCATGTTCGTCACTTCGGGTGCGACCTGGTGTTCGGTCAGTTGGATTTCCATTTTCGTCAGCGCCGCGATATCCTCAACCTGGCTGATAAGAATCAGTTTTCCCGATTTTTTCTTTTTGGCGGCTTCTTCGCTGATCCTCGTGATAATGGTGGAAAGTTCGAGATCCCGGAAACGCAGAATTTTTTGTTCAAACGATTCCAGCTGATCGTTGCTGATTTTTCCGGGAAATTCGGGTGATTTCAGGAGCTGGATCAGTTTTTGCTGAATGTCGGAGGTGTGCTTAAGTGTCGCCATATTTTTTTCCGATTATGATGAATCGCGGAAATCTAAAATACACGGAGAAATACTGCAAGCGTTTTTTCTGTATCATGCCGGATGACGCGGAAAAGCGGCAGAGGTTGTCAGCGTGTAAACGGCGTAATGCGGATACCCCGTTTCGGCAGTCTTGGAAGTTCCGCGGATAATAAATCGAGCACCGGTTTCTTTTCATAAAACACTATGGCGTCACGGTCTTTGGCCTGCCGCAGGACCGAATAAAACCGGCTGACCAGGCTGGTATCGTACGGCTCCACCGATTCGAACCGGATGATGTTCTTTCGTTCGGGCACGCGGAAGATCACGGTTTTTCCGGCCCGCCTCGCCTCGTGCGATATAATTTTTGAGAATTCTTGTCCCGGCGGAACCACCATCGTAACCGGTTCCGGCAATTCAATGAACGCGCGCGTCAGGTCGTTGTAGGTTAGTCCAAACCCGCTGACCAGAACCGACACGGTTTTGGTTTCACTGGCCATCCGCTTGCTGACTAACATTTGGATACGCTCGTAAATCCTAAAATCTTTTCCGACCTCAACCGAAAAATCACCGGTTTTAATGTTTTCCTGCGCGCTGTAAATCTTCCATTCATACCGGTCCGCCAGCTGTTTCAGGTCGGCGTTGAAAAGGGTCGTCGCGAAATCCGGCGGTATCTGCACGGTTTTGCGTAAATATTTATGCCGGTCATATTGAACGGGTTCATTTTTTATCCATGATTCGCGGAGGCCGTAATCGCCCGTCAGCAAGGAGTCGACGGCCAGGCTGAACGGCGCGTAAACCTTCAGCGACGTTTCATCCGCGCCGACCGGATAACCCGCCGCACCCGC
>JBBIRG010000192.1:4933-5510 GCA_037441945.1 Bacteroidota bacterium
CGCCCGCCGCATCCGGAGCCGCCCGTCTGAATGATACCCACAAATGAACCGCTGTGAAAAAAAGAACCAGAATGATCAGTATCTTGACGGTATGGATTTTCTGCGCTGTCATCGGATTAACCGCGAATGATGATGGCAAAATCTGGGAAATGAAAATTTATCCGCATTTTTTCTGCCGTTCCCGTTCGGAAAGTTTAAATACGTATCGCATCAGTTCTTCGTAAGTCCGCGTCATGTCTATTTTTCGGCGGTTCATCACGGTGCGGGCCACTTCGATCGCCTTGTTCAGTTGGTATTCCTCGATGACGGGCACGTTGACCCAGGCGAACGATGGAATTGTTTTTGGCGGGAATCCGCCGCCGAAGATATTCGACGACACGCCGGCTACCGTTCCCGTATTGAACATTGTATTGATTCCGGATTTCGAGTGATCGCCCATCGTCAGTCCCACGAACTTCGAGCCGGTATCGGTTTCGATTCCTTTAACCGTAACTTTGACGTTACTGTAATTGTTTTTCATGTCGCTGGTGTTCGTGTCGGCGCCGAGGTTGCACCATTCGCCGATGTAGGAGTGGCC
>JBBIRG010000193.1:0-4257 GCA_037441945.1 Bacteroidota bacterium
CAAACCATGAGAATCGGTTTCGCCCATATAGCCGGTCGCCGCAACCACGGGCAACCCGGGACTGATTTCCCTGAAATGATTGAACAGTTGAATGCCGTCCATTTCGGGCATACCGATATCGGTGATGACCAGCTTAATGGCGTCGCTGTTCTCATGAAAGATCCGGATGGCTTCCAGTCCATTCTGCGCCTGCAGGACACGGTATCCCGACATTGCCAGAATATCCGACAACAACAGAACCAGCGACGGTTCGTCATCGACGACTAAAATAGTTTCACTGCCTGTGCATGATTTGATTTCACTGGACAAAGGTTCCTCCACGATGTTGCTTTGGTCGATTGCGGGAAAATAAATCCGGAACGTCGCGCCCATGCCAGGCTGGCTGTCGACTTCGATAAACCCGTTGTGGTTTTTAACGATGCCGTGCACGATGGACAATCCGAGGCCGGTTCCTTTTCCCTGTTCCTTGGTAGTAAAAAAAGGATCAAAAATCCGCGTCTGGAGTTCGGTTGGAATGCCCGGTCCCGTATCCGAAATGTACAGCGCCACATAATCCCGGTCTTCCGTTTCGGGCCATTTTTTGAGGATCTCTTTTCCGGAAATGCGGTCAACCACCATCGTCAGCGTCCCGCCCCCCGGCATCGCGTCGCGGGCATTGATCGCCAGATTGAGGATAATCTGGTGCAGATGGCTCAAATCCGCCATTATGGCGTCGTTTTCGTTAAGCGCGTGCATTTGGATGGTAATGGATTTCGGCAGCGAATGTTCCAGCAGTTTCACGTTTTCGGCGATCACGTCTTTCAGCGATAACGAACGCAGGATCGGGTTGTCGGAACGGGAGAAGAGGAGCAACTGCTGAGTGATCGAACGTCCTCGCAGGGCTGAATTGATGATCATTTCCGTCAGTTCGGTCAGGTCTGCATTTCCGCCCGCTCGTTTGCGGATCAGTTCGGCGGTGCTCATAACGACCGCCAGTACGTTATTAAAATCATGAGCGATGCCGCCGCTGAGCGTTCCGATGCTTTCCATTTTCTGAGCTTGGATCAGCTGCCGCTGAAGCTGTTTGTAGGACGTGATATCCCGCATAATCCCGCGGTAGGCGATGGTTTGCCCGGATTCATCCTTTTCTGCAGTTGCGGTAACCAACGCTTCGATTGGCGCGCCGTCTTTTCTTTTCAGTGTCGCTTCGAAATCACGGATAAATCCCTGTTCCGCGATAATCTTCTTGAACCGGTTGCGGTCTTCCGGATGCATATAAATGGACAATGCGATCGGCGCGCATAGAAGTTCTTCTTTTGTGTCATAACCGAATAATTGTATACCCGCGGTATTGATATCGAGAAAATATCCTTCCGGCGTGCTGATATAGACGGCGTCTTTGGAGTTCTCGAACAAGGTCCTGTATTTTTCTTCCGAGTCGCGGATGGACTTTTCCGCCTGCTTGCGTTCGCTGATGTCGGAATAAATCCCGAAAACGCCGATCTGGTTGCGGCTCAGCATGATCGGGACGCCCCATATATGGACATTCACCAAGGAACCGTCTTTGCGCCGGCGTACGGTTTCATATTCGACCGGTTCGCCGTGCTGGGTTTTATCAGAAAGGGATGAAGCCTCGCCAAACATAGATTCAGGAACAATCAGCGGGTTGATCTCCCGGTTCAGAACCTCTTCTTCGGCGTACTGGAACATATCGCAGAAAGCGCGGTTGGCCATCAGGACCCGGTCGCTGTAATCCAGCATGATCATGCCCAACGGACTGTTGTCGAATAACTGCTGGAAGCGCGTGTTCTGAAGAATCAGCTCGGATTCGGATCTCTGTCTTTGCGTGATGTCCTGCACAAAAATCAAGGCAAACAGCCGGCCGTGAATACTGACGACCCGGCGGATCACTTCCACCCAGATGCGCGAACCGTCCTTCCGGATATTTTCGGCGATGATCGCCGGTATTTCATTGTCCAGTGTTTGCAGCATCCGGACGGAATCAAAATGTTCCGGCGGAACGATTTGCTCGATATTGACCTTCTTCAGTTCTTCCAGCGTGTAGCCCAGCATCCGGCAGGCTGCCGGGTTGGCCGTCAGGATTTTGCCGTCGAACGTTTCCATGAAAATCCCGATCTGCGCGCCGTCGAATATCGCGCGGTAATGTTCCTCCTGCTCGATCAGCAGGCGTTCGGCGTTCTTGCGTTCGGTGATGTCGCTGATCAGCGCGTCATAGCCGGCCAGTTCCCCATGCTGGTTGTATCGGCTCACAACGGTGTGACGGATCCATCGGATGGAACCGTCTTTGTGATAGATGCGGTGTTCAAGCGGAGTAACCGTTTCGCCGTTCAGAACCCGCCGCACCAGATCGCTGACTCTTGGCTGATCCTCATGATAAATCATGTTGAACCATAAATAATGGTCCCGTTCGTATTCTTCGGGCGAATAGCCCGTGACGGCAATGCATCTTTCCCCGTGATACGACCGGACCGGCTGGCCCTGCTTGACTATGACGGAAACCACATAATCGGTGGCCGAATTCAGCAGGCGCCGGTACCGTTCTTCGCTGGTGATCAGCGCGTCGACCATCCGAAGCCGGGCAATGATGCCGCCCAACTGAGCCGCTATCGTCTCGAGCGCCTCTTTGGATTCGGGGGAGATCCGGTCATAGAACGCAGAAAACAGTACAATCACGGCGATCGCTTCGTTTTCATGGATGACGGGAAGTATTGTGGCGTGTTGGCAGTCCTCGTGTTTGAGGTCTTCGTCGAAACCCACGTCCAGATGATGTATGAAATCATGGTACCGTAAGTACCGCGCCCGCAGATCGCTGAAAAAAGATTGACGGAGTTTTTCCTCGGGCAGGGCCGGCAGTTTCTGGATCAGTACCGGCGTAAGGTTAGTCTGGGCGACGAAGTGAATGTGATTCCACCGGTCGGTCAGATAAATGCAGCCGGCGCTGATTTCCTCGATCCGGAGCGATAGCGACAGCACAAATTCCATCGCTTTTTCCAGATCGGTTGCCGCGCTCAGGCTCACGGAAAGGTCGCGCTGGATGCGGATCAGCGTTTCGGCGTATTTCCGTTCGGTGATATCCTCGATGATCCCGAACACGCTTTCGACGTTTGTTTGCTCGTCCCGGATCACGATGGTATTGAGCCTTGCCCAGATGATTTTGCCGTCCTTGCGGATATACCGTTTATCGGTCTGAAAGAAATTAACCGAAGGATGAGCCGCCAGTTCCCGCATCATCTGAACTTCACGTTCGAAATCTTCCGGGTGAGTAATGTCGGATGCGCGGATTTTCTTTAATTCTTCGCCGCTATAGCCGACCATGCGCTGAAACGCCTCATTCGTCCGGACCAGGTATCCACGCGAGTCCGCCGCCGCCATTCCGACGCCCATGTGATCAAACAGTCCGCGGAAGAATCGTTCTTTTCCCTTCAGCGCTTCTTCATTGCGCCGCCGTTCGCTGACGTCCCGCACGATACCGAATAAGGCGCTGCCGTTAGGGTCTTCGACCGATATCGCCGATATTTCCGCGTCGATCGCGGTTCCGTTCTGATTCAGGATCTGAAGCGCGAGCGTTCGCTCAGGGTTCGGTCCGGCCCCGGAGTCATCGTTTCCGAATAGCGCCGGTTCAAAGGAACGCGTTAAAACCAGCGCGGGATCAAATTCCGGATCGGTCATCTGTTCGGATCCGTATCCGGTCAGTTCGCAAAAGCGCGGATTGACGTATACGAACCGTCGGTTGCGTATAATGAAAATCCCGTCGAACGCGATTTCAAACCACCGCCGCTGCTGTTCTTCCGACCGCCGGAGTTGCTGGGATGAGATCATTTCCCGGCTGATATCCGTCGCGACGCCGACAAGACCGGTAATGTGTCCCCGCTGATCGGTGACGCCGTACGTCCGGAACGCATAATGAAATATTTTCCCGTCAAGGCGTTTCGTTTCAATGATGCCCGACCAGCGCGACTTGGTCAGCGTTTCTTTGAGAATGCGGTCGAAACTGACGGAGGCCTGAAACCGTGACTCATAATCCCGAATCGAACGGCCGATCATGTTTTCGGGTTTTTCCCTGAAAACATGGGCAAATGCGGGGTTTATATACCGTATCCGCCCTCCGCGGTCCAGTCCGATCGCGTATTCGCGTAGATGTTCCAGCAAGCATTTCTGGAAAAAAAAGGAATCAGGTTCGGCCGTTTCAGCGGTTTTTTTTAATTTTTGTGATCCCGAAGGTTTCTTGGCCCGTATTATCTTGATTTTTTTTGATTT
>JBBIRG010000193.1:4279-5438 GCA_037441945.1 Bacteroidota bacterium
ACGGATTTCTGGCGACTATTACAAAATTACCGGATAGATGATACTGAAATTATTCTTCAAAAACAAACGGAATGCAAATAAATCAGACGTATGTCTGACAGTTAAAAAAACCTGAAATAATAAAACTGAGGTTCTATGATAAGGTTACTGTTACGGCTCATTGCAGTTGTACTGATGGGTTTAGCGGCGAAGAATGCCGCCTCGCAGGTTAACACCGAAGTGATGCGCAAAACCGACCTGAAAAACGGAGTATATAACAATCTTTCATTCAGCCTGGGGTATATTACCGGTAACTCCCAGATACTCAGAATCGGCAGTTCGTACCGGACGGATCTGTTGTGGAAAAGGCATTATGCGTTTTTTATCGCCGATTACCAGCGCGCGACAAGCAACGAGAGGCTTTCAATGAATAAGGGTTTCGCCCATCTTCGTTACGGCTACCGTTTTTATAAAGGGGTCAAGGGCGAAATTTTTACGCAAAAGGAATTTAACGAGTTCATTCTTCTGAAAGACCGGCAGTTATTCGGCGGCGGGGCGCGTTTTGAACTGAGCCTGATCGATACCGCGATAAACAAAAAAGACCAGTTCATTATGAATTTTGGCGCCGGTTTAATGCATGAAACTGAAATATTCAACAAAACCGAACTGAAAAACACCCGGTTTTTCCGTTCAACGAATTACATCTCCGCTAAACTTTACCTGCACGAAAAAGTCACCGCTACGGTCATCGGTTACTACCAGGTTCATCCCGGAAAAACTAGGGATTACCGTGTTCTTGCGAACAGCGGACTGGGTTTTTACATTACAAAAAATTTCATCGCGACCACAACTTTCAATTTGCGGTATGACAATGATCCGCCTCTGCAGTTAAAAAAATACGATTTGGAAATCAATAACGGCGTGAGCCTGCACTTTTAAGCATGCGGTGAATGGATAGTTGCTGCCGGGAAGATTTATAATATTATTTAATCCGCCCTTGATAGGTCCCAATGAGTTCTGATCCGTCGGGACGACTGTGGCCGCGCACCCGCGGACATGTGTGAAGCGAACGCATAGCAACTCTTAGGCGATGAGGGCGGACACAATAAAAACCGCCATTAATTGTTTAATCATGGCGGTAAAAAATATTTTAAACAAATGTTACTTAATATATGTCCCT
>JBBIRG010000194.1:0-229 GCA_037441945.1 Bacteroidota bacterium
GGTCGCTTATCGGCGACCTGCTCGACCTGACCCGGCTCGAATCCGGGAAAAAGGTCCGTGAAAACGCAAAAGTCGACCTGGTTGAAATCGCGCGGATCACCAAAGACACAATTTCGCCGTTAGCTGTTCAGAAAAACGTGTCCGTCAGCATTGACGCGAATACAGACCATATCTTTTATTCGGCGGATACAGAGGAAATCAAGATTATATTCAACAACCTGATCTCAAA
>JBBIRG010000194.1:239-1867 GCA_037441945.1 Bacteroidota bacterium
TGAAGTACAATAAAGACGGCGGCGAAGTGTTCTGCAGCATTTCCGGTAATAAATGTCAAATTCAGATTTCCGTAAAAGATACGGGAATAGGCATGTCGGGAGAAGAATTATCCAAACTTTTCGGCGACTTCGTCCGTATCAAAAATGAGAAAACGCGCGCTATCACCGGCAGCGGGCTGGGATTATCCATCACAAAAAAAATCGTTGAGGAAAGCTACGGGGGCAGGATTCAAGTCGCCAGCGTTCCCGATCAGGGCACGACATTTACCGTGGAATTACCGGTGAAAGCGTGAATTATGAAATTTACTCCAGAAGAATATTCCATACCTGACAAACCGCATGTTCCGTTCATCGATCCGGAAGAGATCAGCGGAATTCTGCATAACGCTAAACCGGATTCCGGAGGTATCGGCGAAATCATAGATAAGTCGCTGGCTAAAAACCGTCTGACGTTGCAGGAAACCGCGATTTTACTTAACGCGGATGAGCCGGAGTACATTGAACAAATCAAAGACGGCGCAAGGAAACTGAAAAAACAGATTTATGGAAACCGGATTGTACTGTTCGCGCCATTGTACATCGGCAACAAATGCTCGAACAACTGCGCCTACTGCGGGTTCCGTGCGTCGAATAAGGACGCCGTCCGGAAAACGCTGAGTGATGAAGAAATTATCCACGAAATCCAAGCGCTTGAAGATCATGGCCAGAAACGGTTGATCCTTGTTTTCGGCGAACATCAGCAATACGATGCCGAATTCATAGCGCATTCAGTGAAACTGGCGTACAGCGTGAAAAAAGGTCATGGTGAGATCCGCCGCGTGAACATCAATGCAGCGCCGCTGGATAAAGAAGGATTCCGTATTGTCAAAGAAGCAGAAATCGGCACCTACCAGATTTTCCAGGAAACCTATCATCCCGAAGCCTATACGTCGTATCATCTCCGCGGAAGAAAAGCGGATTTCAGGTACCGGCTGACCGCGTTGGATCGCGCGCAGGAAGCGGGTTTAGACGACGTCGGTATCGGCGCGTTGTTTGGACTCTACGACTGGAAATACGAAGTGCTCGGATTAGTGCGGCATACCAATCATTTGGAAGCCTGCTACAACGTAGGTCCGCACACGATATCTTTTCCGCGAATTAAGGACGCCTCTATGCTATCGATGGGCGATAAGTATTTTGTGAATGATGGCGATTTCGCCAAGATGATCGCCGTGATCCGTCTGGCGGTACCTTACACAGGCATGATTCTTACAGCGCGTGAATCGGCGGCTCTGCGCAATGAAATTATTAAATATGGCGTTTCTCAGATCGACGGCGGCACGAAACTCGAACTCGGAAGTTACTCAAACAGCGTCAATGAAGAACAGAACCTGAACAAAGGCCAGTTCCGCATCAATGATAACCGCTCGCTGAATGAAATTATTGATGAACTGATCGGCCAGAACATGCTGCCGTCGTTTTGTGCGGCTTGTTACCGGCTGGGACGCACAGGAGAACATTTCATGGAATTTTCCGTTCCCGGATTCATCAAACGATACTGCACGCCGAACGCGATTCTCACGCTGGCTGAATATCTTCACGATTACGCTCCGGAGGAAACGAAAGTCAAAGGCTGGCGGCTGATAAAC
>JBBIRG010000194.1:1941-5435 GCA_037441945.1 Bacteroidota bacterium
GTAAACGGGATTTGTATTTTTAATATATTTTCTCACGAAACATCCCGACTCTGCCGAGGACAGGCACGAAAAGAACGAAAAAGGAAGAAAATAATAAATAATTTTTATCAAGGATTTCTTTCGCTTATTTCGCGTATTTAGCGAGAAACAAAGGAAAAACGATGAATAAAGGCAGGGACATCAAACCCCACATCGGCATATTTGGCAGACGTAATAACGGTAAAAGCTCTTTCATCAACGCGATTACGGGACAGGACGTCGCGATTGTGTCCGAGATAGCGGGTACTACAACCGATCCTGTAAAAAAATCCGTGGAAATATTCGGCATCGGACCGGCGATCATGATCGATACGGCTGGGATTGACGATACCGGAGAACTCGGACTGAAAAGAGTGAAAAAATCGCTTGAGATCATCAGTCAGGTTGACTGCGGCGTTCTGCTAATCGCCGAAAATGAATTTAATGGTCACGAAACGGAGTTGATCGCCCGTATGCAGGCCTTCGACGTGCCGTTCATCATCGCGCATAATAAGTCTGATACTCAAAAACTGACGGCGGAAACGATCCAAAAAATCAGGTCTATCACGGACGCGCCGGTTATTGATTTCAGCGCTGTTCTTAAAACAAATCTCGAAGAAATCATCGACGCGATGAAATTAACGATCCCGCAAACCGCTTACCAAAAACCGTCGTTATTTGAAGGATTAGTCAAACCCAAAGACGTTGTCCTCCTGATCACGCCGATCGACAGCGAAGCTCCGGATGGACGCATGATACTCCCGCAAGTGATGGCCTGGCGCGACGCCCTGGACCATGACGCGATCTGCGTGTCGGTCAAAGAAACCGAACTGGAAGATTTTTTCAAACTAAATATCCGTCCCGCGCTCGCGGTTACCGACAGCCAGGTGTTTGAATACGTTTCCTCCGTTGTGCCCGAGGAAGTTCCTCTGACGGGTTTCAGTATTTTATTTGCCCGCATTAAAGGGCCGTTTGAAAAATATATTCAGGGCGCCCGTTCTATTTCAAAACTGAGGAATGGCGATAAAGTCCTGATCCTCGAATCCTGCACGCATCAGGTCAGCTGCGAGGATATAGGCCGCCATAAATTACCGAAGTGGATTCAGCAGTTTACCGAAAAGAATATATCCTTTGAGATCATCGCCGGAAATTCACCATTACCTGGAAATATTGCTTCATATGCGCTCGTCATTCAGTGCGGCGGATGCATGTCCACGCGCAAGCAAATTATGAACCGTCTGAAGCCGTTTATGGATGCCGGAATTCCTGTTACCAATTACGGCATGACCTTCGCATTTCTGAAAGGTATATTCAAACGGGCGATGAAACCGTTTAATCTGTCAGCGGATTTATTGCGACAAAATTAGGGCAGCGTGAATAATGAAACAGTAAAGAACTATCATGAAAATCAATGAAATATTAAATAAATCCGGATTCACGAAAGATGAGCTCATAGCCATGCTCCGTTGCACTGGAAGCGACCGTGATCTTCTTCTAAAAAAATCATCTGAAATTAAAAAGCAACAAGTCGGTAATAAAGTCTATCTGCGCGGACTCATCGAATTAACCAATCAATGCGCGAAGAACTGTTATTACTGCGGAATCCGGCATGATAACGATAAAGTGAACCGTTATTTCATTTCTGATGAAGAAGTACTCGATGCAGCACGCTTTGCCTTCAATAACCGTTACGGCTCCATTGTGATTCAGTCCGGTGAGATTCAGAACGAATGGTTTACTCGTAAAATTGAATTGTTGATCCTGGGCATTAAACATCTTTCCGGCGGAAAACTGGGAATAACATTATCCTGCGGGGAACAAACGGAAGAAACTTACCGGCGCTGGTTTGATGCCGGAGCTCATCGTTATTTATTGCGCATCGAAACATCGAATCCTGAATTGTATGCAAAACTGCATCCGGCGGATCATGAATGGAATCGCAGAATCGAATGCCTGCGTTTGCTTAAAAAATGCGGTTATCAGACCGGCACCGGCGTGATGATCGGGCTTCCGGGACAAACCGTTGACGATCTGGCGAATGATTTGTTATTCATGAAAGAAATTGATATCGACATGTGCGGAATGGGTCCGTATATCGAACATGAGTACACGCCGCTTTTTTCAGCGAACAAAGATATGCTGTCATTGCATAAGCGATTTGATTTAACTCTGAAGATGATCGCTGTTCTCCGCATCCTGATGCCGGACATCAATATCGCCTCGACGACGGCATTGCAGGCCATTGACAAGATCGGACGGGAAAAAGCGCTGAAAATCGGCGCGAACATTCTCATGCCGAACATTACGCCGGGAAAATATCGTGATGAATACAAGCTCTATCAGAACAAGCCCTGTACGGATGAATCACCGGAAGACTGCGGAAAATGCATTGAAGCAAGAGTACGGCTCGCCGGATGTGAAATCGGTTATGAAGAATGGGGAGATTCGAAACACTATCTTAAAATCAAATTCAGTTAACCATATTATCTGATGAACCAATAGTTTATATGATTTTAAAATCATAATAATGCGTTTCCGGAACTCCTGAATTATATCTTCTTACGCATATCGCATAAACACCCGGGGAGAGTTTTTCTTTAAAAACGATTCTCAAGACATTTGTCTCTTCCGGAATATTCTCAGCAAGAACCGGAATTTCTTTTTCGCCGATCCACATTTCAGGCCTCCATTTTGTCATGCGGCCAGCGCCGCTGATAAATTCACCCTTTTCATGTTTCAGTTTCAAAACGCTTATGGAATCCGTTTTGGCGGTTGGTGATTTGATAATGATGGAATCAACGTTATAAAGCGAGAAACCGGAAAGGGTTTTAATTCTAAAATCCAGCTTGAACTGATAATAGACGTCCTTGAGCGGCTGCAGTTGTAGCGTATCGCATCGGCCGGAATGAAACAGGTAAAATCCATCGGCGCGAGGATAACCTTGACTACAGGACGGTAACAGAAACAAAGGGCTTATAATCAGCATCATTGCTATATTTTTATTCATAATTTTGAATTCCTTTAATATCACAATGCGTCGTTTACTGTTTGCAATTTATTCGCCTTTGCCCGTCTAATGGCATACCTGTCAACGGCCTGTTAACTCTCGCTATGTTCCATTTCCATAGGAATGAAAATGTGATGGTTAAAATAAGAAAAAATCGATTTATAGTAAAATATTTTGTATTTTATGTAATTGAAAAACAATAAAACCATAAAATAAAACCCTATGTCTTTATTCCAGACCGCCATAGCCGTGCTCGCGATGATCGCCTTGTTTCTTTACGGGTTAAAAAGTTTCAGCCGGGAAGTGAAGGAAATCGGTTCGGAGCGTTTTCAGAAACTGATATCATCCGTTACGCGGTACCGCCTGGGAGGATTCTTTCTCGGCGCGTTGTTGACCGGCTTTATCCAGTCGAGCAGCGCGGTGACGTTCATCACCGTCGCGCTGGTAGACGCGGGAGTGATTACGTTTC
>JBBIRG010000195.1:0-5425 GCA_037441945.1 Bacteroidota bacterium
GCTGGCCGGCACCATGGGTTACGCTTTCCGGACGGCGTCAAAACGGGAAATGGCGTCCTGATCGTTGCTGAGGATTTCATAAATCGTGGGGAACCCGAGCAGATCAAAGACTTTGAACACTTTCGGGGTCATCGTACAGAGTTTGATGTCGCCTTTGTTTTCCCGGACGGTTTCGATAAATCCCATAAAGACGCCCAGGCCCGCGCTGGATATGTAAGCCAGATCGCGGAAGTCGACCACGATTTTGTAACGGTTTTCCTCGACTAGTTTCTGAAGTTCCGACTCGAATTTCGGATAAGTGTGCGCGTCGAGATAGCCCCTGAGAAAAAGCGTTGAAACATCGTTCAGGTCTTTACGGGTAACCTCAAATCCATTCATCTGTTTGTTCCTGTATGTTTGCCCAAAAATATGATTGCTCAGCCGAAATGGTAAATCAAATTATTCACTTATTCAAGCTAAAATCATCTTCGTATCAGCCGGCGGTGTATAAGTTTTCTACGGTGCGCAATTCGCCGAGTACCCGTTCCTGCGCTTCCATGGCCGGCATTTTTTTCACGGCCGGGATACTCATGACTTTCAGCACGACGCAGGTCAGGTCGTCGTGGTTTTTGGCCTGTCCGACAAAAGCCTGGACGTCGGCGAGAATGGCGTCCTTGATTCCGGAAGCGGAAAGATGATTCGAATTGCCGGTAATGCGGCACAATAGTTCCTCGCCGTATTCCTGTCCCTGCATGTTCCGCGCCTCGACGAGCCCGTCGGAGTAGAGCAGGAAAAGGTCGCCGGGCGCCAGGCTGAACGTCACGCTCTCGATGGTATCATTGAAGATCGCGCCGGGATCAAGCCCGAGCCCGATGCCGTTGGGCCGGATAAATTGAAGCCCGGTTCCGCTGATATGCAGAATCGGGCAGTGGCCGGCGCGCGCAAAACTGACGCGTTCATGGGCGACGTCGATATCCGCGTAAATCAGCGTAATGAACGTCTTTCGGTCCACGCTGCCGTAGAGTACCTGGTTGACGGCGACAAGCAGTTCCGAGGGCGAGCGGTGAATTTTCGCCAGCGCCTGGATGATGCCTTTGATTTCGGCCATGTAGAAAGCCGCCGATGTGCCTTTCCCGGAAACGTCCGCCACCACAATGCCGGTGCGGTTGTCCGGCAGTTCCAGGAAATCGTAATAGTCGCCTCCGACTTCTTTCGCCGGAAGAGTGGCCGCGCCGACGTCCACCAGCAGTCCCGCGGCTTCATGCCGGATATCGGGAATGTCCTGCGGGATCAGGCGCATCTGCACTTCATGCGCGATGCGGAGTTCCTCGGCGAGCCGTTCTTTTTCGATCGACGCCTGCACTAAGCGCGCGTTCTCGATGGACACCGTGGTCTGGTTGGAAAACGCCGAGACGATCGCGATGTCGTCCTGGTCGAATCCGAACGGCATGGACTTGACGGCGTACATGATGCCGATGGTGTCGTCGAAAGAGATCAGCGGAACCGCGAGCAGGGATTCGGCCGGCGTTTTTTTAAGGTTCTTTGTCAGCTTGTCTTTCTTGACCTGATTGATCAGCAGGGGTTTGCGGGTACGGAGGACCTCATCGGCGACCAGCGACAGTCCCACTTCCACGATATCCCGGTCGGTCGCGTTGATGGATCCGTAATTTTTTTCGCCGCGTTTGTTTTTTTTATCAAGATAGGCGATGCGGAACGGTTCTTTCTGCCGGATGGCGGCCAGATAAAGCCGATCGTGCGAGGACGGGTTTTTGGTATGCGCGATATCCAGCCAGCAGGCGTTGGCGCCGGTGGCGTCGCAGACCAGTTCCGTGGCCGATTGCACGATCCGGTCGAAATCGAAGACCGTGTTGATGGCGCGGCTCATGTTGTAGATGGAGTTGATCTCGCGGACTTTCTTGTCGTAGATGGCCGCGGTAGGCAGGTGGAACAACGCATTCAGCGTCACGATGACGCTGTAGATCAGCATGAAGATGGTGGTCAGGAACAGAAAAGAACCGGCCATGATGCTGTAGGTATTAACCATATCGGCGAACGTCACGCCGGCGGCGATCTCCGCGCCGAAAAGGCTTGATGCGACGAACACAAACGCAATACCTCCGAGAAAGGTCAGGAATTTCTGCCGTCGGTTCAGCACTGTTACCCATCCGACTCGGAACAGGTTGGGGATCATGAAGACGGTGGTAACAGTCAGCAGAGCGGATGTGATAATAAAATTATATCCGAAATCATATTTCAGCGGTTTTTCAGACGCCGCGGCCGACAAGATCGTCAGCGCGCCGGATATCACCAGCATGATGAAGTAAAAACGTGTGTTCTTTTTCTGGCGGTAGTAAATCAGCGTTTTCAGGACCCGGAAGCACAGCGCCATCCCGATCAGGGCCGCCGCCCCGATCACCGTCGCTACGATCACTGCTGTCCATGAATTCGGACGGAAAACGTACCCGGTCGACATGCGCGGAACGACAAATTCCGGTTCGGTCAGGGCGATGACGACCATTCCGGAGATGAAAAAGCCCATCACGATGAGCAACGCCAGACGCAACCGCTGGGTGATGCCGATCTCGTCGAACCGCGATGAACGAAACAGCGTCAGGAAAATCAGGACAAGGATGCCGATGACGAACATCTCGTTGAGGTAAATATTCCATTTGATCAGTACGCGCGTGTAGTACGCTAATGTGTTCGTCAGCAGATTGATCAGCAGGATCAAGGGAATGATGATGAAGGGCAGTTTTTTCACGTGTCCGGTCGCTGGTTTATTGAAACATCCGCAATGGGAATACGTAAAAACAGGAAATAAGTTTCTTGACGGATATTAACTCTTTTTTCCTTCAAGTTCAACAACGGGAAGAATCATTTCATCCATCGATATCCCTCCGTGCTGAAAGCTGTCCTTGTAGTAATTCAGGTAGTAGTGGTAGTTGGTCGGGTAGACAAAATAATAATCTTCCTTGGCGACGATATAATGCGTGGTGACGCCTCGGACCGGCAGTTTGTATTCGGCAGGATTCTTTATGAACATGGCGTGTTTGGGATTGACCTTGATGTTCTTGCCGTATTTGTAGCGGAGACTGGTGGAGGTTTCCTTGTCGCCGATCACCTGCGTTCCATGGAGGCTCCGTATGCTCCCGTGATCGGACGTGATCAGCATGGTCGCGTCGGTTTTCGATAACAGTTTGAGAATTTCGAAAAAAGACGAGTGCGAAAACCAGGAATTGCTCAATGAGCGGTAGGCGGATTCGTCGGGCGCGATTTCCTTGATAACGGTCGAATCACTGCGGCTATGCGCCAGAACGTCCAGAAAATTGATCACAATGGCGGTCAGCGGAGTGGATTCGACGATGCTGAGAATGTTGCTTTCCAGCTGGCGCGCGTTGTCGATCGTGAGCACTTTGATGTAACGGGCGTCTTTGTCAAGCGGTACGCGGTTCCGTTTCAGCAGGTGATCCAGGAGTTCTTTTTCAAAACGGTTGCGGCTGGTGTCGTCTTCCTCGCCTTTGGACCAGATCTCTGGAAATTTCTTTTCGATCTCGATCGGGTACATGCCGCTGAAAATGGCGTTGCGCGCGTACGGCGTTGCCGTCGGGACGATTGAATAGTAATAATGCTTGCTGATATTGAAAAACGGATACAGCGCCGGCTCGAAACCCAGCCACTGGTCCAGCCTCAGGCAGTCGATCACCATCAGCACGATTTTTTTCTTGGCGGCGATTTTAGGAAAGACGAAATGCGGGATCACTTCGGGCGATAAAACGGGTCGCGCATCGCCGGACTGGTTCAGCCAGGTTACGTAGTTGTCCTCGATGAACTTCGCGAAACCGACGTTGCATTCGTGTTTCTGGTTCTGGAGCGTCTGCCGCAAACCGGCGTCGGAAAAGCCGTCTAATTCCAGATCCCACTGGGACAATGAGAGGTGGATGTCGATCCATTCCCTGTAATCCGGCCGGTCGTTGAGGCGCTGGGAGATGCGGTTAAATTCCAGTATGTAATCCCGCGAAAGCCTCTGCTCGGTGATCTTGCGGGAATCGAGAATTTTTTTGATGGCGATCAGAATCTGGCTGGGATTAACGGGCTTGGTCAGGTAAAAATCAATTTTGCGGCCGATGGCGTCTTCCATCAGCTGTTCTTCCTCGCTTTTGGTGATCATCACGACAGGGAGCGACGGCTGAAGTTCCTTGATCTCGATCAGCGTCGTGAGCCCGTCTTTGCCAGGCATCATTTCGTCGAGCAGGACGATGTCGAATTGCCCTTTGCGGATATGGTTGACGGCGTCCTCGCCGTTGGTGCAGGGCTGAACCTGGTAGCCGCGCTGTTCGAGGAACAGGATGTGCGGCTTGAGCAGTTCGATTTCGTCGTCGGCCCAGATGATTTTTCGTTTAAGCATGCGTTCTCCTTGTTTGCGTTTACCTCGGGGAGCGTACCGTCAGACGTCGATGATATCCGACAGGATTTCCTGGCTGGTTTTGACTTTATCGAAATGATGGCGCGCCTGTACAAGTTCCTCGCCGAAGCGCTCGAACCGCTTGTTCATCTCTTCGTCGGTGCGGCTCGAGAAGAAAATATCGATGATCGTCTGTTCGAAGGTTTTATCGGTTTCCACGTCGCCGAGGATCATGTCGAGTTCGCCGATGACGAGTTCGAACATCCGGATTTTATAGCTGAGCAGTTCGAGGATGCGCGATTCGATGGTGCCGTTGACGGACAGATTGAAGACAAACACTTCCTGTTCCTGGCCGAGCCGGTGTACGCGCCCGATCCGCTGTTCCACGCGCATCGGGTTCCACGGCAGGTCGTAATTGATGATCTGGCGGCAGAACTGCATGTTAAGCCCTTCGCCGCCGGCCTGTGTGCTGATAAGCACCTGTTTGGACTGGCGGAACCGGTCGATCGCTTCGCGTCTGGCGGCCGTTCCGCTCAGTCCGCCGTGGAACAGTTCGACGCTGTAACCGTTCTGTTCCAGCGTGCGCTGAAGCAGGCGCATCGTCTCCAGAAATTCCACGAAAATGATGGTCTGGTTGGAAAAGCGGCCCAGGATTTCGAGAACGGCCGCTGTCTTGCGGTTCAGCGGAACCGCGTCGCAGAGCTGCATGAACCATTCGATCCGGTCTTTCGTCTTTTTCGGATATGGCCGCTTGAGAAAATTCTGCAGGGTTTGTTTCGTGGCCTGCGGGCTGCTGCAGAGTTCCCGCTGGAGCGTGATCAGCGACAGGATATGCGCTTCGTATTCGGTGTCGGCGCGGAATTCATGGCGGACGTAATCGGAGACCTGGTCGTACAACTGCTGTTCGTTTTCCGAGAGGTCAAGATGATAGATCGCCGCTTTCCGCGGAGGCAGGTTGATGCCGACCTTGTCCCGCCGGTTGCGGATCATGACGTCTTTCAGGATATGTTTCAGCTGATCCTCGTTGTTTGGCACGCGCGGGTC
>JBBIRG010000196.1:0-5417 GCA_037441945.1 Bacteroidota bacterium
GCGGATCGTGAGTGACGCGAAATTCTCTTCCGGCAGGTTTTTGATTTTCCGTGTAATATGAATAACAGTCTGTCCAAAAACGCTCAAGGATAGTCAGTCCGAGACAATTTTCTGCGCTTTAAAAGCGTAGGGATTATTTGAAATGAACCTGAGTCTTTTCGAGTCAATCGCAAGTAAATAAATTTTCAATGATAATTTCTGCAAAATAATATGTCTTTTATTCAAAGATCAGCGATTGTATCGAGAAATGGCTCAGGTTCATTAGTAGTAAAATCGAGAACGGGTATTTATGAGGTTACATTTTTCGACGCCACTCAAAATGAAGTGTTTCATAAGTTTTCGGACAGTCTGTAACAGGATAAATTTTCGGTTTTTTAGATTGTTCCGCTTCGGGTTCCGGTTTTGAAAAAAGATCCATTCTGGTTCAAGGGTTTATTGGGCTTGGCGTCATTAGTTTTATAGGTTGGAATCTATGAATCTGCGGCGAATTTTTCATTTTTCGATGTCATAACGAACAAAAAACGGTTAAAAATTTGTCATTTGATTCATTATACTGATTAATCAGTATGGATTTCTGCCCTTTAATGATGTTAATTAGAGGTATGATAAATAAAATAAAAAATAAAAGTGAAAGGAAAACCATTATGATACTAAGAATTGTTATTTTCACCATCACCATTTTGCTTACAGGTAATTGGGCGCTTGCGCAGACCTTAACGCAGACCGTCAAAGGAACGGTCGTTGACAGGGAAAGCCGCTCACCTCTTCCCGGCGCGAATGTGATTATACTGGGAACCGAACCCTTGAAAGGAGCTTCAAGCGATATGAACGGCCGGTTCAAGATTCTGAACGTTCCGGTCGGCCGGTATGATATTAAAGCGCATTACATCGGTTACGACGCGTTTGTGATGAAGGAAGTCATGGTCAGCACGGGTAAGGAAACCGTAGTGTCAATTGAACTGAAGGAATCTTCCGTCGCCATGGATGAGATTGAGATTGCCGCGGAGATCAGCAAGGACAAGCCGTTGAATTCGATGGCGCTGGCCAGCGGGCGGATGCTGAGCGTGGAGGAAGCGGGTCGTTACGCGGGCGGTTTTGATGATCCCGCACGGCTGGCATCGACCACAGCGGGTGTGGCGGGGAACTTAAACGGCAACGGGATTGTCATTCGCGGTAACGCGCCGAAAGGGCTGTTATGGCAGCTTGAGGGAATACCGATCGCCAATCCGAGCCATTTCGCCAATCTGACGACGTTCGGAGCCGGGGGCATTACCGCGTTAAGCAGCCAGACGCTTGAGAATTCCGATTTCTATACGGGCGCGTTTCCCGCGGAATACGGCAACGCTTCGTCCGGCGTATTTGATCTTCGCATGCGCACCGGCAACCAGGATAAGCGCGAATACACTTTTCAGTTAGGGCTGATGGGCATCGACGCGGCATCCGAAGGGCCGGTGGTAAAGGGGAGTTCCGCGTCCTATTTGTTTAATTACCGTTATTCGACGCTTTCATTGCTGACGTCGCTTCTTCCGGAAAACGCCGGAGGGACGTTTTATCGGAATCTCTCATTTAAAGTAAATGTTCCGACAAATTCCGCCGGGGCTTTTTCGGTCTGGGGACTCGGCGCGAATGATTATTCCGGGCAAAGTCCAGAAAAGGATTCGGCGAAATGGGTATATGCGGACGATATACAGAAATCGGGATATGACACGTACATGGGCGCTGTTGGATTATCGCATCGCGTGGTCATTGGGAAAAACACTTTTATCAATAATTCATGGGCGGTAACCGGCGACGGACTAAAGTGGAATGTCCGTGAAATGGACAACAATGCGGTTTTACAGCAAAAGGAGCGGATACGGAATCACGCGTGGAAATACACGTGGCACGGTTTTGTAAATCGTAAGTGGTCCGAAAAATTAACGGTAAAAACCGGATGGATTATCAATAATTTGAATTATTCGTTAAACACAAAACAGGCCCCGGTTCCCGGCGAACCGCCAGCCGCTCTCGCGGATGATAAAGGAAGCCGGTTTTTACTGCAGTGTTATGCGCAGGGCAGGGCGGATCTGTCAACCAATTGGACAATCAATGCGGGCTTTCATGCGCTGTATTTTACATTAAACAAGGAGTCGGTCGTCGAGCCAAGAATTGGAGTCCGTTGGAAGTTCTCACAACAGGATGAGTTAAATTTGGCCTGCGGGTTTCACAGCCAGACGGAATTAATGAGTGTTTATCTGAATAAACGCATGAATGAAAACGGTGAATGGTTCCGTCCGAATGAAAAATTAAAAATGGCGAAATCGGGGCATCTGGTATTGGGTTACGACCGTTCATTGAAAAGCAACGCCCGCATCCGCATAGAGGCCTATACGCAGTGGCTGTATGATATTCCGATTATCCGCGACAGCTCCTTTTCCATTCATAATCTGGATCAGAAGGGATGGTTCCTGAATGAGCCGCTGGCCAATTCGGGAAAGGGAAGAAACGCGGGCATTGATTTAACGTATGAAAAATTTCTCACCGGCGGTTATTATTACTTGTTCACGGTATCGTTGTTTGATTCACGGTATCAGGGCGGGGATCGCGTAAAACGCCCGTCCCGTTACGACAAGCATTACGTGGTGAATGTTCTGGGCGGTAAGGAATGGAATGTCGGTGACGGAAAAATACTCAGCGTGAACGGCCGAATTAATTTTTCAGGCGGCGACCGCATCAGCCCGGTTGATGAATCCTCATCGCTGGCAAGGCGGGATGTGATATATGATGAAACCCGCGCGTTTGAAATGCGCAAGCCGGATCTGCGTTATGTGGATTGTTCCTACAAAATGAACAAGCCCTCATACGCTATGACCTGGTCTCTGCAGATGATCAACATGCTTGCCCAGAGTGAATTTGAGGGTTATCGGTATAACTACCGCCTTCAGACCATTGACCGTCACACCGAATTGACGGTTATTCCGAATCTGAGTTTTAAAATGGAATGGTAGTAAATTATGAAATGTGCTTATTAGGTCTATGCCATGATACAGACAACAGGAGTCATTCCGAGCAACCCCTTATATTGTCATTTCGACCCCGAGCTTGACGAGGGGGAGAAATCTTGCATTCCTATCATCAATCATTTACTAATAGTCTCATAATTAAAACGACAACGATTAAGATATTAATATGTTAATCGATTCAAACCTCATCCATTCGCGTGGAGCGCAGGGGAAAAATGATAAAACAAGATTTCTCTCCGCCTTCCTTCGACGCAGCTCAGGACAAGTCGGCTGCTCGAAATGACACAGAAATGGGTTAATTAAACAGATCCTAGCTATTTTATAAATGAAAGCCCACCCTGTGTCATTTCGAGGGACAAAGTAAAACGTCGGTATTAAGAGGCGATGAGGATAAATTATTTCATATTACGCTATGTATTTTGTCCCGAGAAATCTTACATTTTTGTGTTTGCTTGTGGTTTTCTTGTGGAAACAATAAGGCATCGTCAAATCATGAATAGTTTTTTCGGTAATGTTGTTACTATATTGAGACATTTAATATGGGTATTATTTGAAATTGTTACTGAACCCGATAAGCGTTTAATATACATACATACATACGATGAATTGAAAAAAAATATACTGCGGCGTTCGATACGTGATCATTTGATAATCGTATCAGTTATTCATCGATGAACACCGGCACACTCCGCTTTGTTGTTTTCCCTGATATCCGGTCCTTCACAGAAACAATAAAATCATAATTACCGGGCGGAACATCCTTCAGGTCAAAGCCGAGCGAATAAGTGTCGAATCGCGAATGGGCGGTAACATCGAATGAAGATGAGATATCGGTTTTCTGGTTTTTATTCAGCCACTCATTCAGTTTGCGGAAAAGCGACAAGCTGATTTGCGGTTTAAGGCGAGTGGTGATAGTATAGCGCGCCTTCCCTTCGTTGTCGAGTGTCAGGTAATATATTTCAAAATACAAAAAGGCTGTTTTTCCGCGGTATAATATTGAATCTGGCAAAGGAATCAGGTTTTCACGGTTTGTGGATCCGGGTGTTTCGCAGAGCGCGATATCGCTAAGTGTCAGGCTGTCGGTTAAAAAATTGTTAAGGATCAGTGTACCGCGGGAGGAGGAGACCGCATGCTGTCCGGGCCATTGCAGTTCCATCGAATACGGGCGGGTAACCGTATCCGGTTCAATCGATGGAATTTCAAAAGATAAGACGAACTTGGATGTTGCGGATACAAGCGATTGACGGGTTTGGTATTTGGATGATGTATAGTCCGTCTTATAAAGCCGGTTATGAATAAAACCCGAACTGAGGATAGTATCGTCGCCGGACAGAGCTTTCACCCAGCCGGATGAATCGACGAGCGCATAGAACCACACGTCGGTGAATCCTTTGCCGGACCGGAACTGGATTGTTTTTGCCTGGATGGGGATGGTATGATACGGTAACGGATACTTATCGGCGGATTCATTATACGCTGATGACAGGGTCAGCATCGAACGGTTGTCGAGCAGGTATTTGCCGCTGGCGAAGTCGTCCCGGAAATAAAAAGTGTATTTCGGATAAATCCAGATTTCCCAACCGCCGAGCGTGCGGTCGTCAGGCTGTATGCGGAATTGTTCCGCCGGTTTGCCGTAGCGGATGTACAGCAAGCCCCGTTCCGTTTTCCATCCGTTGAGGTTCTGGAATCGCACGCCGAACCTCCAGTTTGCGTAGGTGACTCGGTTGTAATGCTCCAACTGTCTTTCGTTATAGGGTGTTCCGTACAGCGGGTCTTTTTCGTTCCAGAATTTTTGCATCCAGGGAACGCGGTTCTCGAAGCGGTCTTTAACGTTTTGGTATTCGCGTTTCTGGTCCGGTTCAACGATATATCCGATAGAATAGTAGCCGGCGGCCTGGTCGTCATTCATCCGCGACAGCGCTTCACGGTAGTCCTCGTCGGATTGCAAATATTGCCGGCCGGCATAATGGGCTAATCCGGAAATAGCGAATACAAATGGATCGCGTGGAAACAGGTTTTTAGCGCATTGAGTCAGCCGGAGCATCATCGCATACGAACGGATTTCATAGTACAGCATCATCAGCCGGAGGTATGCGTCGCGGTGTTTGGGATTGAGCTTGATAGCGGTTTCATAAAATTGTCCGGCTTCTTTGAAATATTGGTCGGCATACTTGGTTAGATTCAGATCGACGTGTTCGTTGAGAGCGGCGTCTCCGCTGGATGGATTGCTTTTCATGTTCAGGTAACGGAACGCGTCTAATTCGGAAGTGTATCCGGCGTAGTAATACGCGTCGGCGAGTTCATGGGCGTGCGAAAAATCATCAGGGATTTTTTTTATGAGTTCCTTGGATTCCCGGCGCGCGGCGTCGTAGTAGCCCTGCATATGCAGGATGCGGATCAGGATAATCCGGAAGT
>JBBIRG010000197.1:0-5408 GCA_037441945.1 Bacteroidota bacterium
GGCAATTACAGCGATTATCACGAAAAAAAGATGAGCGAGGCTCCGTTTATGGGTCCGGAAATAATTGATGATAACTTATCTTCAAGTAAAATCCATGCCAAGGAGCAATACCGGAAAACGCGTGAGGAGCAAAAGCGTCATGCCGCCGAACAGAGGCGTAAAGAAAGAACAATTAAATCTATAGAAGACCGTCTGGAAGAAACTGAAAAACGAAAAACTGAGTTCGAACTGCAATTAGCCGATCCGGAATTATATAAGGACACCGAACGCTCGATCGCAGTCCAGAAAGAATATAAAGCAACCATGCAATTACTCGAAGCTTTGTACCGGGATTGGGAAATGGCTTCTGAAGAATAATTCCAGCAAATGTGCCTGAAAAATCTGCTAAATTTTTGAAGCCTGTTTCAACGGCTGCATCGCTCCGGCAATTTTGAATCAGCGCCCGCTTCATTAAAATTCATCATTTCTTCACCATAACACCAAGCAGTTTATCTATCTTTAACTTCGTTACCGAAAGAATTTCAGCGGTTTCCACCTTGATCAGTTTCAGGAAAATTTCATACTGCTTTTCTTTGTTAAACAGTGTTCCCGTAAACAGCAATTTCGCGCCGGCAAGGAGGCCGACTTTCACGCAGGTGTTTTCATCGACTAAGTCGGTCAACTGAAGATCCTTTTCCTTCAGCACATTTTCGATTTGCCGGCGTTCGACAAGCTTCTTTTGGCTCACTCTTATATTTCGTGCAACCTAATGTTTTGAATAAATATTACAAGTTTGTTTGCAAAGGGTTTCATTTTTTTAAACCTTTTTTATTTTTAAAAACTTTTATCGTAAAATCTATTTTCTTTTACCTTTGATTTTCGTAAATTTCTACCGTGATTCATTCGTATATTTTACAATATTTGAAATGAAAATGCTTAGTGATCATAAAATGTAATCAAAAGGATTATTATGCCTATCAACGCCTTAGCCGCGCATGAGCCAAAAGCGCTCCTGAAACCCTATGCTTATGAAACGGATCAATTATCGCCTGACGAAATCGTGCTTCAGATCACGCATTGCGGCATTTGCCACAGCGATATTCATTTGATTGACAACGACTGGACGATATCGAAATATCCTTTCGTGCCCGGACATGAAATCGTCGGGATTATTACGGAAACAGGAAACCGGGTCAGCGGACTGGAAGCCGGACAACGAGTCGGCGTCGGCTGGCAATCGGGAAGCTGTCATACTTGCGAGTGGTGCGCGTCAGGCCAGGAAAATCTCTGTCCCCGCCAAATCGCAACGTGCGTGGGCCGGCACGGCGGTTTCGCGGAGAAAGTCCGCACCGATTACCGTTTCGCGTTTCCCATACCCGATAATCTGGATTCCGAGAACGCCGCGCCGCTGCTATGCGCCGGGATCACCGTGTATTCTCCGCTGAAACAATACGGCGTCCGGCATCATCACCGCGTCGGCGTGGTCGGCATCGGAGGACTCGGACATGTCGCGCTTCAGTTCGCGCGCGCCATGGGCTGTGAGGTCACGGCGTTTTCATCAACACCGGAAAAGGAACCCGAAGCGCGCGCATTCGGAGCCGACCATTTTGTCAATGTCAACGACAAGCAGGCGATGAAAATATCATCGGGCAAACTGGATTTCATTTTATCAACCGTTACCGCGCCGCTGAACTGGAGCGCTTTCATCAGCGCGCTGCGACCCAACGGACGCCTCTGTTTTGTCGGGGCTTCGGTCGGAAATTTGAATGTTCCGGTAGGATCTTTCGTCATGGGACAGAAATCGGTATCCGGCAGCGTGATCGGGGGACGAGCGATTATGAATGAAATGCTGGAATTCGCCGCCCGTCACCAGGTAAAAGCGAAAACCGAACTCATGCCTCTGAACGCGGTCAATACCGCGATCGAAAAAGTACGGAACAACCAGGCCCGATACCGGATGGTATTATCCTGCAGTAATCAATAAATCAGAAATGAATGATGGATTCATCAACTTTTTTTGAAAGCATTGATATATGAAAAATATGATTGTATTATGCTTTTTGATTTTACTTTCTTCCGCGCCGGCATTTGCCCAGCAGCACGAAATAGATGTATTTCTGGAAAACTGCATGGAAGCCGATCCGAGCACCGTCGGCATGGTCAATTGCTATGGGGAAGCGGAAAAGAAGTGGGATGGGGAACTTAACAAAACCTACAAACAACTTATAAACGCCGCAGACGAAAACACCAAACCCAAGCTGAAAGCCGCCCAACTGGCATGGCTTAAGTTCCGCGACGCCGAGTTTGAATTCATCTCCTATCTTTACGGCCAAATGCCCGGTACCATGTTCCGGACCTTCAGCGCGGGACGTAGGGTTACGATCATCCGGAATCGCGTCATGGAGCTGAAAAGCTGCTATGACGATCTGCTCATGAGCCGGCAATAACCCATGACACAAAAAGGACGGAATATTTCGGTTATCCTGCTTGGCTTTTTCATTTTATTTATTCAATCAACGGAATTCCTTTCAGGGCAAACCTGGCAGCCGGCGAAGGGCCCCTACGCCGGAAAAATCAACGCTCTGTTTTTCACGCCGGACGGCTCGTGTTACGCAGGAACTCATAATGACGGCGTATACCGGTTGACGCCGGAATCAGGTAGCTGGCGTCCCATTAATAACGGTCTCGAACACCGCACGATCTGGTGCTTTGCGAGGAATACGTCCGGCACCATGTTCGCGGGATCGCTTTACGGCGGAGTTTACTATTCCTCAAACGGCGGTGACTCATGGCTGTCGCGGAATGACGGACTGACATCATTCGATATACGCTCGCTCACCTGTACACGAAACAATGTACTGATCGCCGGCACAGTATCAGGCGGCTCGTTCCGTTCGACCGACAACGGGCTTCATTGGATATCCGCTTCCGGCGGCATGAACGCGCACATGATCCTTTCATTGGTTACCGATTCTGACAATAATATTTATGCGGGTACGGCCGGTCAGGGTGTTTTCCATTCCACTGATGACGGGCAGAACTGGTCTCCTGTAAACAACGGATTAACAAACCTCTTCATCTGGTCATTAGCCGCGGGTCCGGATAATGAACTGCTGGCAGGCAGTATGGGCGGCGGCGTGCACCGGTCAACGAACGCCGGTCAATCATGGATTCAAGTCGGAGTCAGCGAATCGTATATCAACGCGCTGGTCATTACACCGCAGAATGAGTATTTCGCGGGAACGCGCGGGAAAGGCGTGTATCGTTCCACTAATCGCGGAATGTCCTGGATATGCGTTTCCGCCTCCATACCCGACAGCATTTTTTGGTCACTTGCTTTCGATCCTTCTGGAAATATTTATGCGGGCTCCGGCCGGCGAGGGCTTTTTCAATCTGTAAATCACGGACAGGAATGGATTCCTTACGGAGTACCGAATGTCCGGATATTCTTTATGCAAAACGGCGGTGGTTCTGATTTATTTGTCGGCGCATTCCGCGATGGTTTATACCTTTCCGCTGACAATGGAATCCACTGGAACTGGACTCCGCTTCTTTCCCAAAATACCGATGTTCATTCCGTTCTGACCATCCCCCATCAATACGTTTTCCTGGCCACACAATCCGATGGCGTTCTCCGTTCCGCTTATCCGCCGGGTTCATGGATAAAAATTAACAACGGCCTTCCGGTGACAACAGTCAATACGCTGGCATCAGCGTATGGGTATATATTTGCGGGAACGCGCGGTAAGGGAATTTACCGTTCTTCGAATGACGGCAATTCATGGCAATCAACCGGATTAAACTCAGCGTATATAAAAAAAATCACTGCGGCGAATCCGCATAACCTTTTTGCAGCGTCACTTGGAGACGGAATTTTCCGCTCCACCGATCAGGGACTGAACTGGTTCCCTGCGAATTCCGGATTATCTTCACACTTTATTTTCGATATTCTTTTCGGTGCGGATGGTTATCTTTACGCAGCGGCGGACAATGGCGGCATTTTCCGTTCGGCCAATCAAGGTCTTATGTGGGAAGAAAAAAATTCCGGGATATCCGGTAAAAACATCCGCGTTCTCGCGTGTGATGAAAACAGAATATACGCCGGCGGTACGGAAATGGGATTGTTTGCAACATCCGATCACGGCGATACTTGGGCAATCTTTCCGTCTTCAGATTCCATTCAAAACATCATCGGGATTCAATCAGGTTTTAATCTGACCGTCGCCACGGAATACAAAGGCGTTTTTCATTACACTCCGGCTATTTCCGTCAGACCCCTTGATGTGAACGTAAAGCCCGATCGATTCAGCCTGACCGTTTTTCCGAATCCATTCAACTCGCAAGTCACTTTGCGAATATATTTATTCGACAGGGACATGATCACCGTTTCGATTTACAACACGCTCGGACAGGAGCTCATGAAAACAAATATTGGACTATTATCTCCCGGCTGGAGCCATTTTACGTGGAATGGCAGAGACCGATACGGAAACAGTTGCGCAAGCGGAATATATTTATTCCGCGCGCAGGGTTCCCGTCATTCCGCCGTAAAAAAAATCATAATGATTCGCTAGGAACCCTCCGATGTCCAATATCATTTTTGTTATATTGTGCCTGGCAACGGGCGTGATCCTTCGCAATACCAACCGCCTTCCGGAGAATACTTCCTCAGCGCTGAACGGATTCATCATTCATCTGTCTCTCCCCGCCCTGACGCTGATTCATATTCATGCCCTTGAAATCGACTGGATATATATTTTCCCGGCAATGATGCCGTGGGTTTTCTTCGCAGCGGGATCGGCTTTTTTTATTCTAGCCGGCCGGTGGCTGAACATTCCGCAGAAGAGCGTCGGCTGCCTGATCCTCACCTGCGCTATGGGCAACACTTCATTTGTAGGACTGCCTATGATCGAAGCGTTCTTCGGAAAAGAATACCTCAGCGCCGGGCTGTTTGTCGACCAGGCGGGGACTTTTGTCGTTTTGTCGACATTCGGAATTATCGCGGCCGCGCGGTATTCTGCAGGCAAAGTCCCTGCAAGCGTGCTTCTGAAGCGAGTTTTAACATTCCCTCCATTTTACGCGTTTGTTTTCGCGCTTGCTCTGAAACCCGTAGCGTACCCGGAATGGCTTTCGTTGTTTCTCGACCGGCTCGGCGCGACGCTAATCCCGCTGGCGCTTTTGTCGGTGGGATTACAGATCCGGTTCCACTCGATACGGATGCATTTAAAGAAAATCATAACCGGTTTGTTTTTCAAGCTTTTCCTGGGACCGGCGCTGATGCTGATTGTGTTTGTTTATATTCTCGGAGGAAAGGGAACAATTCTTCAGGTCACTTTATTTGAAGCGGCGATGCCGCCGATCATCATGGGTTCGGTCGTTGCGATGGAGCACAAGCTGGATCCGCCTTTAGCGACACTGCTGCTGGGCAT
>JBBIRG010000198.1:0-708 GCA_037441945.1 Bacteroidota bacterium
TACGGTGACGGGCGCCGATCTTTCCGAATCGATGCTGAACAAAGCGAGCGCCAATGCGGAAAAAGCGGGAGTACGCGTGCGGTTCCTCCAGGCTGACGCGCGGAAACTGACCTTCAGCCGGGAATTCGACTTCGTCCAGATGATCTGCGAAGGCGGGTTTTCGCTGATGGAAACCGATGAAATGAATTTCGATATCCTGAAGGGTGCGGTGAACGCCCTGAAACCGGGCGGTCGGCTGCTGTTTACTACGCTCAACGGATTGTTTCCGCTGTTCCATTCCGTGAAGGATTTTATTAATGAAAACTCCGCCGGCGGAACCGTCAGCCGGAGCAACACGTTCGACCTGATGACCATGCGCGATCATTCCGTTTATGAAGTCGTTGACGATTCGGGACAAACCCTGTCATTGGAATGCAACGAACGGTATTATCTCCCGTCGGAGATCACCTGGCTCTTGAAATCGCTGGGCATGGTATCCGTAACGATACTCGGCTGTCCGCTGGGGGAATGGAAGCGCGATATTCACCTGACCACTCATGATTATGAAATGCTCGTCATCGCGGATAAACCGGTAATTTGATGCAATTCTATTTTCCCGGTGAATAAACTGAATTCCTAACCGCATTCACCTTTAATTGTGTCTCGCCAAGGCGCGGAGCCGCAAAGGAATAATAGGTTTTTTTATTTGGTATGTTTCGCGGGCCGAAA
>JBBIRG010000198.1:718-5406 GCA_037441945.1 Bacteroidota bacterium
TTTTTCCTCATTCGCCTATGCGGTTTTATTTGATTCTCGCAAAGACGCCAAGATGCAAAGAAATAAGAGCTTTTTTCGTTTATTTCGTATGTTTCGCGGGCGGGTGGACTGATTTTCCGTATTTGCCTATGCGATTAAAGATTAGTTCGTTTCAACCGTCGCGTTTACGATAACATATACCGGTTTTCTTGAAACGATCATCGCGCCGAAATAGCCGAAACCGTTTTTGATGTTCGATAAAATCACACGGCGCCGGTCATCGGTCACTTTCATACTGTACGAATTGATCTGAAAGAAAAGCGGATATTCCAGAATATCGCTTTCCTTGGCGAATCCGGAAGTCCAGACCCATTCTTCGCCTTCGCTGTCGTTGTAAATGTCAAATAATTGAAATTCGGGCCGGCCCAATAATTTTTTGTTTTGAAACAAGGTTACAACAGACAATAAACGAACTCCGTTGTTATGACTGAAAACGCTGACTGAATCACCCCGCATGGAGCAGAAATACGAACCGGCATTGTTCGCCTTTGACCACCGGATATTCAGCGGATTTTCGTTAATCCGGAGTTCGTTTTCAGCTGTATCCAGATGGATCGTTACACGCAATGTATCAAATTCCGCCGGGGCGAGCAGCGCGCTGGTATCCGGCGCGACCGTCTCGGCCTCAATCGTTTCGCCGGATAGGGTTTTAACCGTAAGACGGTAGGTTCGGCCCGGCTTGATCTGAATCATTTTTAAAGTATCCTGATAGATTCCGGGTTTTATTTCGATGAGACGCACATTCTGTGTATCCGATTGGATGATGACTTCCGCTCCCGATTCACGGACATTGAGGCTGTCCAGGTTAAAATTTTCATCCAAATCGGCATTAAACGCCCTGACCAGATGCACTTCCTGTTTCGGTACCAGCGGACTCATAACGCCGTAAACACCGACCAGCGACAAATCTCCTTTATTGTTGGGAATATTCGAGCAAGATACCAGAAGCAGCAGTAACACGTTATAAATATATTTTTTCATTATTAACACATTTCCGATTTCGTTAAAATTCAAATCCGAAGCCTAACGACGGCAGAATCGGCATGCCGTAGATTTTGGATTTTTTCGGATAACTGTATTTGTCGTTGCCTTCCTTGCCAACGGCCAGCTGATCCTCATGGAGGATAGGATTCATCCGGTTGTAAGCATTCAGGACATTGACAAAGAAACGGAACGACCAGCTGCCGGTACGGAAAACCTTGGCAAACGAAACATCAAGCCGGTGGTAAACCGGCAATCGCCCGTAGATATTAAGATGTTCCGTAGACCGGTAGGACAAGTACCCTTCACCTCCGGAACCGTGCGAGCCGTTCTGCGGATCGAGATTGACCAGCTGGGTGTAGTAATTCACGGGACGGTACGCCTGGGCTGAAGCAAAGAACCATCGCGCATCGATGATCCAGTTGCCCGGCATTTGCATACTGAGATTCAGGTTAACGGCGTGCCGGCGGTCATAGCTTGTATAGAAAGTCCGTCCCTCAAATGTTTGGCGGCTGTCGGCGAGTTCATAGGAGGCCATGAATGCGAAGGCTTTATACGCCGCGTAAAAAGCGGTCATTGCGCCGATCGTTTGTCCCTTGCCGGACATCCATTCAGGCTCCGAAACGGTTGAGGTGGTGTTGCTTTTCAGGCGGTCAAATTTTTTATAATAAAAATCGGCTGTCCATTTAAAATATTTCGCGAACATCCACTCGGAACCGATCATCGATTGCAAAAACCGCGGGACGGAAAGGTTTTTCGCGTAGAATGGCAGCGGAAAAAGATTGACGGCGCCATGGTCCAGCGAGGTGAAAAGCGCCTGGTAATACAGTCCGGCGGCGGCTTTTGCCGAAAATGTTTCGGTCGCGTCGAAACGGGCGTTCAGGCGCGGACTGACGAACCAGCCCTGCCGGGTTCCCGGCGCGTGATCGATGCGGAATCCCGGACGTATTGTCCATTGCCGGCCTGCGCGCCACAAGTCCTCAACATAGAGCGCTGCCAGATATCCCGTGCGCCGGTGGAAAAACGTGTCAGCCGGATTATTATAAAAAATCTGCGCGTATTTGTTCTTTTCAAAATAGCTCTCTTTGTCTAAGGGCGCGTTCCAGGAGTATTTCAGGTTCAGCGCTGAAAACTCCGTTCCGAACAGGAGTGTGTGCTTATCATGAACAATGAGTTCATTAGAAAGCCGGACGGTTCGCTCTATAATGTGGTTGGCAACGTCGATGCGATCGGGGTCATTTAATTGATTTACACTGTCCACCCAGCGCTGTATATCCGAACCGGCGGAATTGCCATACCGGTAATATTTTTTATTGAACGCGTCAATGTCCGCTTGCGACTGGTGAAAACGGACCTGCGATGTCCAGTTTTTTTGGTTGCTGAATTTCCAGTACACGCGGAAAATCTTATTCGACCAGTTCAGGTAACCGTGTTCGATTTTTGAAAATCCGAGATAAACGTCCTGCGGCGGATTACCGCCCGTTGTTACGGTTTCAGCAAATTGTTTCTTTTTATTTTTACCCGTAAAGTCGTCGTCGGATGTGAAGCCGGAGAGACCGAACTCGTGATTTTCATTGACGCGGTAAACCAATTTTCCGAAAACGTCATAAAAACGGTATGCGGGAAGGATATCGAATTCCGATTTGAATTTTTTTGCAACATTGGTCATCTGATCCAGATAATTGCGCCGTCCGGATAAAATCAGGTAAATCTTATCATGAATCTGAGATTCGAAAGTTCCCTTAATGGTCATCAGACTAAAAGCGCCTTGTCCGCTGAAAGCTTTTTCGTTCTTATTTTTTGTGCGTATGTCAGTGTAACCGCTCAGGCGATTCCCATCTTCGGAGGGAAATCCTCCCGTGTAAGCGTCGATTCGGTCAACAATATCCGTATTGACCACGCTCATCTGTCCAAACAGATGATATGGAATATACAGCGTAGCGCCGTCTAAACTTAATGCGTTATAATCCGGGTTGCCTCCGCGGACGGAAAAATGATTCGAGGCGTCATTCAGCGCGGAAAAGCCGGGCAGCGTACGGATCGCGTGCAGGACGTCCGGTTCCGCGAGTGAGGGCGTAAACAACAGGCGTTTCTTATCCAAGCGCAGAGCGCCCGGATAAGTCTGATCGGATGTAATGCCGATGCCGGCGGTTTCTTTTCTGGAAGGTTTAAAAAAAGGATCGGGTTGTAGATACAGTGTATCGATCATGACGGATGTTGTCGTGACGGTCAAGCTTAGGCTGTCATTCAGAAACCCATCCGCCTTAAGTATGAGACGAATATCTCCGGATGGAATATTTTTAATGTTGAAAAATCCCTTCCGGTTGGTGACGGCATGCAACGGAAGATCCAGTATCGTGATCCGAGCTGATTCGACAGGAACTCGTGAATCCGCATGGAGGATGACGCCGCTGACTTCCAGATCTGAATCCGAAAGGATTTTCGAGATGGATTTTTTCACATCTTTGAAAATCGCAATTTTTCCCGACGTTTCGGCACGGAAAGACATCGCATGATCGGATAATATCAACGTCAGCGCTTTCTCCAGAGAAATGCTCTTCAATGTTTCCCGGATCACGATATCCGGAATGTCCTGTTCCAGATAGGAAAATGGGACATTGTACTTTTCGCTCAGTGTCTGCAAAACAACTTTAAGCGGAACATCTCTGAAATCCTCGTCGATGATAGTGGACAGCCGGTTTTGCGACATCAGGCGCGGCGCGAACACAATCAAAAAAAATAAAGCTAAGAAGAAGATTCGCGGACGATATCGTTTTACATTTAAGAAAAAACTCAAAACCGTTCCATTCAAAATTTTTAAATTTATATCCAACCTGAAATGAAAAAAGCCGGCAGTAAATTCAGCCGGCCCGGAGAAAAAAAATTATCAGACTTCCAGGATTTCTTTTTCCTTCATCACGATCATTTCGTCGATTTTTCTGATATGATCGTCGGTCATTTTCTGGATTTTGTCCTGCGCGTGCTTGCTGTCGTCTTCGGAGATGTCGTGGTTTTTTTCGGCTTTTTTAATATGTTCGTTGGCTTCGCGGCGCACATTGCGGATTGCGACCCGTCCGTCTTCGGCGTATTTTTTTCCGAGTTTGACCAATTCTTTCCGGCGTTCCTCGTTCAACTGGGGAATGGGGATGCGGATTTTCGTTCCGTCGTTGGCCGGGTTGAGGCCGAGGTTGGCCGTTAGTACGGCCTTTTCGATGACGGGTATCTGGGTTTTGTCAAACGGCTGAACGGTCAGCATGCGCGGTTCCGGTGCGGCGACAGTGGCGACCTGGTTAAGAGGGGTCATGGTTCCGTAATAATCGATCCTGACGCCGTCGAGCAGGGAAGTGGTGGCCCGTCCGCTGCGTAATTTCGCCAGTTCATTACGGATTGCTTCAATCGTTTTTTTCATTTTATCTTCGGTATCATGGTACTGTTTCTTCACGTCGAACATAGTTCGTCCTTGCGTTTAGTGAAAGTTGCCTCCGGCAATCTATGACAGTCGTTTATTTTAATCAAGAAAAAATTATTAATAGCGTAAAATTTAGTTGACCTTGAAAACGGTGTTTACTTTACACCTTATTAATCTCTTTAAAACATGGTTTTTTTTAATCGAAAGAATTCCCCGATGCTTGCGTCGGGGTGGTATTTTTTGTATTATTGTTCATGAG
>JBBIRG010000199.1:0-2411 GCA_037441945.1 Bacteroidota bacterium
AGGCGAGCGAAATCCCGATGAAATGAATTATCTTGAACTGGCGTCATTTATTTCAAAACTGAAGAAAAGCGGGTCGCGAACCGAACGCTGGGAAGTGGACTACCATCTCAAATACGCGTATCCCCTTACATGCCTCGTCATGATCGTGTTTGGCGCGCCGATAGCCGCCGTACGGAAAAAAGGCGGCGCTGGGCTGAATATCTTTTTAACGCTGGTGATCTGCTTTTCCTACTGGATATTGATTCAGACCGGCCGTTATATGGGATACAACCAGACGCTGGAACCTGTGCACGCCGCATGGATAGCGAATGTCATTTTCGGCGTCATTGCCCTGTATTTCTTTATCCGTATGAAGAGTTGATCCGAATGATCCGTCCGATGAAGCAGAAAACACGGACATTCACGTATTAGACGGATACCATCGGATTGAATACAATGTTTTTTCCTTTATCCGCGCAAATCCGTCCGCCGCGGCGAATCTGTTCAGTCCGTGTTCCATTGTTTTTTTACTTCCGTATCGGATATTCCGGCACATCCGGTATTTCCTTGCCCTTTGTCTTCAATTCTTCAAGAATCACTTCGATCGCTTTATTCAGTTGTTCGTCAATGCCGGCAAACTCTTTCGCCGGATCGTTATCCACGTAAATATCCGGGTCCACGCCGTACCCTTCAATGATCCACTCTTTCCCGTCGGTGTCAAACGGCGCGAATTCCGGTTTGTTCAGCACACCGCCGTCCACAAAGGGCAGAGTTCCTCGTATGCCGACCACGCCTCCCCAGCTCCGCTTGCCGACCAGTTTTCCGAGTTTGTGTTTCTTGAACCGGTACGGGAACAAATCGCCGTCAGACGCGGAGAATTCATCCAGCAGGCAGACCATCGGTCCGAGCATCATTTCACGCGGGTTCGTATAGGCGGTTGTGTTTCGGGAAACATTGAACATCGCGAGTTCCCGGCGCAGGCGTTCGATCAGCATCGGCGAAACATTTCCGCCGCCGTTTCCCCGGACGTCGATGATCAGGGCTTTCTTGCGAAGCTGCGGATAAAAGTATTTTACAAATTCATTCAGGCCGGTCACGCCCATATCCGGCACGTGAAGATAACCGACTTTGCCGCCGGTCGCCTGATCGACTTTGTCAATATTTTTCCTAACCCATTCGTAATAATATAAAGGCGACTCATCCTCGACCGGCATAACGGTGACGTTCCGGCTGCCGGATTCCTGAGGACGCGCGTTGACTTTCAGCGTCACCTGTTTACCAACGGTATTGACCAACGCATCATAGATATTGGGCATCGATGAGGTTGATACGCCGTTGACCGCGATAATGAATTCTCCTTCTTTCACGTTCACGCCGATTTCCGTGAGCGGCGAACGGGTATTCGCGTTCCAGTTTTCACCGCGCAGAATTTTATGGATTTTGAAATATCCCGATCCCGCGTCTTTGCTGACTTCGGCGCCGAGCATGCCCAGAGCGATGCGTTTCAGGGGCGGTCGTTCCCCTCCGCCAACATACGCATGGCCGACGTTCAGTTCCCCGATCATCTCGCCGATGATGTAGGATAAATCATTCCGATGATTGACAAACGGCAGCAGGACTTCGTATTTTTTTCGTACCGCCGGCCAGTCCACTCCGTGTAAATTCGGCGCGTAAAGAAAATCGCGCATTTGCCGCCAGCTTTCGTAAAAGATCTGATTCCATTCCTGCCTGCGGTCAAGCTTCATTTCCATGCCGGACAGATTCAACCGGTCTTTGATTTCTATTTTTCCTTTCGGCAAATCAATAATTGCGTACTGCGGACTCCGCGACAAAATCATTTTCTTTCCATCGGCGGAAATTTCATAACCGTTTACTTCGCCAAGTTCGGTTTCTTTTTTTTCTTTCAAGTCAAAAAGAAACATCAACGTTTTATCGTCCTTGCTTCCGCGCCTCTGATAGTATACAGCGTCATTTATCGCGCTGATATTGAAATAATTCGACGGGCTCACCGGAAGAACCGCAATCCGACCCATAATGCCGTCGAGGTCAACTTTCACGGTTTTTTCATCTTTAGATTTCTCTTCTTTTGATTGCTGGTTTTTCTTCGATAGTTCGTCCTTTGATTCCGATTTTTCATCCTTTTTTATCGTCACTTCATCGTTCACCGGTTTAAAAGGCGATTCCGTGTCTTTCGACAGCGTAAGGAGATATATCCTGCGCATATCCTGATAGGCGTGATTCCATTCGGTCCAGCTGTAGATCGGATTAAAATCACGGCTTGATGTAAAGAACAAGAATTTACCGTCACTGCTGAACGCAGGCTGGCCGGATGCGTACCAGGTATCGGTTACCGGCGTGGATTTTTTATCGCCGAGCGAATACAGGTATATGCGCGCCATGCCTTCCGTTTCGGCTTTCATATAAGCGATCCA
>JBBIRG010000199.1:2429-5404 GCA_037441945.1 Bacteroidota bacterium
GAACTCCCAGACTTTGGACTGATCGACTTCTGTTACCGATTTCGATTCCACGTCAATAAATCGCAACCTCAATTTTTTATCCGCCCAAAGTATTTTCTTGCTATCCGGCGACCAGTACATCTGATAATAATAAGTATCGGCGCCCCGGGTCAGCTGAACGGGTTTGTCGCTTCCGTCCTGCGCTTGAATGAAAATTTCGTTCTCCCCGGATTGGTCGGAAATATACGCGATCCATTTTCCGTCGGGCGACCATTTGGAATTCCGTTCATGCGCGCCTGGAGTCTGGGTCAGGTTACGCGTGATTCCGCTTTTGGACGGAACGGTAAACACTTCGCCGCGAGCGCCGAACAGAGCCCTTGCGCCGTCGGGCGATATTTCATAATTACTCACCGAGGAACTGACATTGATTAATCCCCCGCGGCCGGACGTGAAATCTTCTTTAATGACGACCGGAATCCGGGTTTCAATTTTCGTATTAACGACGTACTGATAAAGATAGCCCCCGTTTTCAAAAACGATCCGATCCTTCCCTGCCGACGGAAATTTGACGTCATAATCCTTAAAGAAAGTAACCTGCTTGGTTGCCATAAAGATTCATGCGTTTCAGTTCGTCCCGGTCAGACAGAAAATATATCTGTTCGCCGATCCACATTGGGATGATGTCCTGGGCTTCGTGACTGGTTATATTTTCAGTCTTTTTGGTTGTGAAATCATAAACCCAGATATCATCCGCCATTCCGCCACGGTAGCGTTTCCATGTGCGGAATTCACGGAAGACGCGATTATAGGCTATTTTCCGGTCATCCGGCGAATAGGAGCAGAATCCGCCGCGGGGAAGGGAAATCTGTTCATGCAGGTCGCCTTTACCGTTAACCGTAAATAGCTGCCCGATAAAATCGTTGTAAGATTTCATGCGGGACCGGAACGCGATTTCATCGCTTTTGTTTTTCCACGTCATGACAATGTTGTTGGGTCCCATGCGGTCGGATACATCATCACGTCCGAGAGTCGGCGTAATGGTCAGGCGTTTTGGAATTCCGCCGTCCGCGGGCATCAGATACACCTCGGTGTTGCCGTCATACTGAGCGGTAAAGGCGATGGATTTCCCGTCGGGCGAAAACCGTGGAAACATTTCATACCCTTCATGGCTTGTCAGTTTACGGGCAATCCCTCCGTCAAGCGGCGCCGTATACAGATCGCCGGCATATGTAAAGACAATGTCTTTGCCGTTGGTCGCCGGAAAACGCATCAGCCGGGTTTCATCATTTTTTTCGAACGCGGATAAATTCAGCGCAAAAAGAAAAACCATCGGAACAATTATAAAAGACTTCATATGAAAACCCTTTCAGTATTTGGTTAACAGATTTGGCATGGCATTTCAACGAATCATGGATAACCCGATTTTTATTGTACGATACATAATTACATTTGTTTCATCTGTCATCGTTTTTTTCGCCGGTTTTCATCCGCATTCAGCCGTTGCGCTTTTCCTAATTATACAAGTCCCAGATCAATCCGAACCGCCATTGCTGCGGCGTCACGTCGTATCCGTCTAAAATTGTAAAACGGGCCCGGAAAATATTTTCGGCCTCGTAAAATATTTTCAGGTCGCCAATGGTTGCGACGACCCGCGTATTGAACAGCCAGCCGCCTTTTGAATTTCGCGGGATGACAAAATATCTCATCGGCGCGTCCTGGTAACCGTATCCGGGATGGCAGCCGAAATATTTCACGGATAAATATCCGTTCAGGTGAAGATTTTTATCGAAGAAAAACCGTTCGGCCTGTCCCATCAGGTGAGCGCGGTAATTCGGAATTCCCCGCCGGGTTTCCGTTCGGCCCAACAACACCGACTGATGAAGACGGAATGTCAGAAAGCGATATGAACGGACGATCTCTAAGTCGGCGCCGGAATTTCCCTGCCTCCTTGCGTTTTCGGACTGAACTTTCATCGTGTCGGAAAGGAAATATAAAGACCGATGAATAATCATCCGGTCAATGGCGTTAACAAAAAGACTGACGCCGATAAAATCGGCGTGGAATGCGTCGCGCATTTTAAGCGACGTCCGCAATGAATGGATTCTTTCCGGACGAGTCGCCGCTGTGACCGACATCGCCGTATCCCGCAGCGCGTCAAACAGCGAAGGATACCGGTGCGTGATACCACCGCTCAGACTACCGGTTATCGAACGGTTCAGAAAAAGAGTTGCCGATAACGAAACGTTGAATTGATCCGCGTATTCCGAATGACCGCTACGGCAGACATTTGCACGCAGAATATTTTTGCCAAGCCTTATCTGGTCGCTGATCTCGATTGTATAATCATGCGTATTTTTTTTTACGCCCGGGAGGCTGTCAATCGTGAATACATTCAAACCCGCGGCGACGCGAATGTGGTGCAAGCCTATAATATGGCCGTATTCGGCGCGACCCGCTGTCATATTCGGCTCGTAGGTTACCGGTATAAAATCTTTCCTGAAATTCCCTGAGGTTCGTTTCAGGGCGGTTTGCCCGGCGCCGGATGAAAAATAATTATTTTCTCCCGTATAATCCAGGCGCAGCAGATGGTCTTTACGTTCATCTTTTCGGAGTCCATTTGGAGTCCGGAACCAGTAAGATCGTTTTTCGCCGTTGATGTTGGATCCGTACGCATCGTATTTTTCATCCTGGCTCAGATAAGCGTAACTGGCCTGCCAGCGAGGGTTTATGAGATACCGCATCTTCAGGAAAATGGCGCTGCCCTTGTACCGCGTTTCCTGAAAACTGGTCAGGTAACCGCCGGATATTTCCTGGTAGCGCTGTTCACCGGGCGTTTTACGATGCGAACCGCCGAGTGTCAGCATCGTGCGTTCCCCGATTTTTCTTCCGAAAAACGCGCCGACGTCCTGATACTCGCTGAAAATCGAGCGGAACTTGAGGGTCGTCAGCGCCTGCGCGTCCTTGGATTCACGGGCTATCGACTCCATCGCAAGGAT
>JBBIRG010000200.1:0-5395 GCA_037441945.1 Bacteroidota bacterium
AGAAGCTTGTCAATCAGGAACGCGACGCGGCGGCTTCCGGTATTAAAAACGACGGCGGGCACTTTGTTGCTCTCGATTTTCATCAGGTGCTGACGGGCGCCTTTTTCGCCGTGCGATATCTTATGCAGGCCTTTCTGCTTGAGCCGCTGCTTGATATTGCCGAGATAATCCTCCAGTTTGTAAAGCGGCACCGGTTTATCCTGTACAAGGATAAAAGGATTGTTACCGCTGGAATGCAGTTCTTCCTCGGTGAGCCGCAGGGTGCGCTCTATGAAGTCGATGGGAATGGAATACGTTTCGCCGGCGACTTCGATAATCAGAACGTGGGTTGTCGCAAGCGTAAGCGGAAGTTTAATGACAAAACGCGTCCCTTTTCCTTTTTCGGAGAACGTTTCGATAGTGCCCTTGATTTTTTCGACGTTGGCCTTGACGATATCAAGTCCGACGCCGCGGCCGGAAATATCGGTGATGATTTTTGCCGTGCTGAATCCCGAATGATAGATCAGGCTGATCAGGTCGTGACGGGAAACGTCGGAAAGCTGATCGCGCTTGATATATCCTTTTTTAACGGCGATCTGGGCGATCCGGTCGGTGTCAATTCCTTTACCGTCGTCGCTGATGTCCACCTGCACCATGTTTCCAACGTAAGCGGCTTTTAAGGTTATCGTACCCTCCGGAGACTTTCCGGCGTCTTCGCGTTCCGAGGGCAGTTCAACGCCGTGATCAATGGAATTACGGATCAGATGAATCAACGGGTCTTTCAGCTCTTCGAGAACTTTTTTGTCGACCCGCGTCTCCCCTCCGACAATGACTAGTTTCGCTTTTTTGTTCTGCGCCTTGCTTATATCCCGTACCATTCGCGGATAGAGATCAAATAAGGTGGACATGGGAATCAGCCTGATAATACGCAAGTTATCCTGGATGTCGTTGACGATCGTTCCGATGCGGATATTATCTTCATTCTGTTTGTCGTAAATATCGTTCAACTGATCCACGATGATGTGGATTTTATCAACCGACTGCTCAAACGATCCCAGCAGGTATTTGATTTCGGAAGGCTGGATCCAATTGCTCCGCAGAAGCATCATGGCGGCGTCATCTTTCGACTGGGACCGGTTTTCCATGGCCAGCAGTTTTTTCCGGAGAATGTCATGGAGTGATTTCATGCGCTCGTAAAGTTGCTGCCATTCGCCCGCATAATCCACCGTTTTTTTCAAGTCGATCAGGCGCTGCTGGGTTTTGATCCGTGAAGTCACCAATTCGCTGACCTGGTTCATCAGGTCGTCAAGACGCCGGGTTTGAACGCGTATGAAAGCATTTTCATCGGCTGTTTGCGCGGCCTGTTCCTGCTGATCGGAGAGTTTTTCATCGTCGTCATCCTCCGTAAAGGAAACCGGCGCGCTTTTATCGGCGGTCAGGGTTTCTTCCGGCTGTTTCATTTCCGGAACCGGAGTTTTTCCGGCTACAGGTTTGTACTGGATTGTTTCCTTTCGTTCTGAAATTTTAGATTCTTCAGCTTTTGCCGAAACCCCGGATGCTGCGATCGCCGCTAGTTTGCCGCATACGGCGCTGATATCGATGTCCTGATCGGATCCTTCCGAGGAGATTTTATCGATGATCCTGGAAACGACGTCGACGCCTTCATAGATGCCGTCAAAGTCATTCGGTGAAAGCGCCGCCTCCCCTTTCCGGATGAGCCCGAAGATGTCCTCGATCTTATGCGCGATGGCTTCGATCTTCGAGAATCCCATCATGCGGGCGGCGCCTTTGATGCTGTGCGCGGTCCTGAATAACTCATCCAGAAGTTCTTTGGAACCGGGTTTTTCCTCAAGGCTCAAAAGCCCCTTATTCAGGTTCTTCAGATGCTCTTCACTCTCGATCTTGAAGATCGACATCATTTCCATGAGTTCTTCTTTATTCAGTTCCATATCCTATGCCCTTATAATAAACTGCTGCATCTGTTCTGCGCGCATGAAACTTTTTTATTTATCACTTGTGAGTTTTCGTCACGACCTCGTCCAGTTCCGTTGTCAGATTCATCACCGAGTCGACGGCGTTCTGCGTCTGACTGGTACCCGTGGCGACCTGTTTGACGACGTCATTAATATTGGCCATGGCCAGGGTAATCTGTTCGATGCCGATGGTCTGCTGTTTGCTGCCGACAAGAATTTGCTGGGCGTATCCCACATTTTCCTCAAGACTCTGAATGCTTTCGTCCATCAGGCGCCCCGCTTCGCGGATCTTTTCCACGCCGATGTCCACGCGCTTGGAACCTTCCTCGGTGGCCATGACGGTGGAATTGGTCGCGTTCTGTATCTGGGTGATGAGGTCGCGGATACGCAGCGCGGCTTCCTTGCTTTTTTCGGCAAGTTTGCGGACTTCGAGCGCAACGACGCTGAATCCTTTTCCGGATTCGCCCGCCTTACTGGCTTCGATAGCGGCGTTCAGGGCCAGCATGTTGGTTTGCTCGGCGATGTCGTTGACAGTTGTTGTGATGATGCCGATCTGCTGTGTTTTTTCGCTCAGGTCCAGCGTCTGTTCGGCGATGCGTTCTACGCGTTTGCGTATTTCGTTCATTTCCTCAACGGTGCTGTCAACGGCCTGCTTACCCTTACTGGTCACGTCCATGCTGCGCTCGGCGCTTTCCACGACAAATTGCGCTTTCTCAGTCGTCTGATGCGAGGTGGTCGCCAGTTCCTGGGTGGTCGTCGTCGTTTCATTCAGCGCTGAGGATTGCTGGCTCATTCCGGCCGCTTGTTCCGTTATCGTAGCGGTCAGTTCCTGGACAATCGGCGATAAACGCGTGATAACATCCTGCAGGGTGTTGCGGAAATATTCGAGGTTCGCGACCATCTCGTTAAATTTGTCCTCATAATCCTTCATCTCCGCCATGAGCCCCATTTTCAGGCGCGCGGAATAGTCTTTTTCGGCAATCCGGTTAATTACTTTCTCCATTTTCAACATGGGAATGATGGTCTTACCCAAAAATAAGACGAAAAAGACCAGGCAACTGATAAAACCGATGGAATAAATCACGGTCCATGCCCATATTGAATCCGCCCAGTATCCCGTCATAAAACAGCAAAAGAGCGTGATGAACAAAAAGGGCGCCGACCGAAGCGCTAATTGCAGAACGTATTTTTTCTTCTCAAGAAAATAATACATCGTAAGAACGGCAGCAGGAAACGCCAACAACAGGGATAAGAAATATAAAACCGGTATTAAATCCATAAAAACCTCGCAGGAAATTAAACTTCTTCATTTATAATTATTTTGGACTGGGAGACAAATCCATCCCAATTGACGACGGTGACTATTTTCGCGTTGTAATGTATAAAGCCGCTCACGTAACCGGTTTCAATCATTTTCATGCCGGTGGCGGAGTGCTTGATATCGGATTTCTTTACGGTTTGCCTTTCTAAGACTGAATCGACAAGAACGCAAGAATGAAAATCTTTTGATGATACGATGATCAGCATGCTGTTTTCCGTTACCGGCTGATCTTCGGCGTTAAAAAAATTCCGTATATCCAGCACCGAGTAAATATTACCTCTAATCGTGCAAATGCCAAGAATGTAATCGGGCGTGCAGGGAACGGGCGTAATTTCCGTCAAAGCCCTGATTTCATCGGTGTGAAGGGCATCGATTGCAAACAGGTCGGTTCCCAGCTGGAAAACGATCAGTTCGATGTTCTCGCCGGTGGTTTCCTTATCATAAATGCGGCTCAGGATATCGGCGCGGTTTTTCAGGATCTCGGATTCCGATAAATGGATCTGTTCGCCGGCGATAATCCCGGCCAGTTGCTGATGAGCCTGAATCCATGTGCCGCCGATTTCTTTATTCAGTAATTTGTAGAACGGACATTCCGTCACGCAAATTTTGATTTTTTCATGAAACTCGCCCATATCTTCGCCGAAACAATAGGTACGGTCGAAAAGATAGCAGTGACGGCCGGATTTCTGCCGAAAAACCTCGCAATCCTGTTCGACGCCGCACTGGATAATTTCCCAGCAGTTGACATTATCCGGAATGAAAGCGCCGGTCAGCCTGGATTTAATTTCATCCACGCGTTTGCGGCATTGAACGGAAATACAGGCGTTCCTGATTCCGTTCTTTAGTTCCTTGCTGTTATCCATACTTTTTCCTGTTCATGCGCCTATGAGAAAATAAAATGACATTTATGCATCCCACATCTTCACCATCATTCCTAGTTCACGGGCGTTCAGATCGTCAAGAACGCCGACTCGGGCTTCCGGATCAAAACTTTTCAATATTTTATCCGTTTGTTTTAGGTATTTTCTTCCCTGCACCGTATCGCCGAGTTTGAAATAATTGACGGCAAGGTCGTAATAACCCACCACAAAGTTCATGTTGATGTATATGGTTTTTTTCAGCATTTTAATCGATTCATCAAAAGCGTTTTCTTCTTTAAAAATAAGCCCCAGAAGGTAATACGCCTCAATAAGCAGGGAATCTTTTTCAATTGCCAAATAGCAGTATTTTTTGGCTTCATCAATCCGGTCGAGATTGGCGTTGATGTGAGCGATCATGTATAATCCCCGGCCGTTCGCCGGGTACTGCGCAACTAATTGCTTGAAAGTTTTTTCCGCTTCCTCAAATTGTTTTTTTTGAAACATCTCAATACCTGCGCCAAATAAATTGAATTCCTGACTTTCAACATTTCGCGCCGGTGGGGTTTCGGCTGTTGTTTCATCTTGTAGGGTTTCTTGACCGGTTTTAACGGATTTTTCTGTGCGTTTTTCTTTTACGGTCAATTCAGCCGTGATTTCCTTTTTCCGGACCGTCTCCTTTTTTTTCTCTTTCACCGTTTCCGCAGAATCGGTTATGTCCGAAGGCTGCACCGACAACTTATCGATCTGGTTCTGCAGTTTGGCAAGATTCGATGTTACATCGCCGCGGGACTGATAACGAAGTCCACCGAACATTTCTTCACGTGTCCTTATGCCGGTTTTGTACTGCATTTCTTTTTTGGCGGAAGTGTCTTTCCGGTAGATCACGGCGTCCGGAAATATTTCGGCGATATACTGGTCATAGATCAGGCTGCTCGGTTCCGCGTGACCAACCGCCAGATAACATTTTTCCTTGATGCACCTGTAAAAACGGTTAATGACCTTAATCGTCGTTTCGGCTTCAAAATAGATCGTCACATTCCTGCAAAAAATGATATCCAGGTCGGCGGTTTCGTTCTGAGCCGATGGATAACAATCCTCGACCAGATTGAGATATTCATACCGCACCATTTTTTTAACGGCCGGATCAAGATAATACAACCCTTCCTTTTTCTGGAAATACTTTGCCTTGTAGAAGTCGTTGATGCTTCGGAGCGACCATGGCCTGTAGACAGCTTCGCGAGCGTATTCCAGCGAGTTGATGT
>JBBIRG010000201.1:0-5387 GCA_037441945.1 Bacteroidota bacterium
GAGAAAAAATAATGCTGCTGAATTTCGTCGGTACAAGTGCCATGAGCAGCATGAAGGCGCCTATGGCAATCGAAATTTCATTCTGAAATCCGAAACCCGCGACGGAAGAACCGATCAACCCCAGAATCGCGCCAATGGCGGCATACGTCAGCGCGCGGCCGAGATTATATAACAATATTCGGCCCATCCACGCAAATCCGATTTTATATCCTCCGCTGGGCAGCGCCAGAGCGATGGGTCCGCACATCCCGATGCAGTGAGGGCTCCCGAGAAAACCGAACATGAAACCGAGCCAAATTTCCATAGCGCGTATCTTCGTTTTTTATCACTTCGCTATCCACACCGTCTTGAATTTCCGTATCGCCGTTGAATGCAGTTGAAAATTGATCACGTTGTCTTTCATCGGGACGATCGAATTTGCGTGCGCGATGATAAACCAGGGCAAGTCCTTATTGAACTGCGCGCAGGCTTTTTTGTATATCGCGCTGCGTTCCATCGGGTCGGCCTCAGAGCGGCCTTTCATGATGAACGCGTTCATGTCTTCGCTGGTATAAAATGCGATGTTAGTTGAAGGTAAATTTTTTGTAACATCCTTACCCAACAGCGGATAAAAGAAATTATCCGGATCCGGAATATCGGCAATCCATCCGACGATGGCCATGTCGTGTTGGCTGCGGTAAATTTTTTCTAAATACGTATGCCACGGAAAGGTTATGATTTCTGTTTCAATGCCGACGTTTTTCAGGTCGCTCTGGATCATTTTTGCGGCTTTGTTCGGCTCGGGCATGTATTCTCTGGAAATCGGCATGGTCCACAGCGTGGTTTTAAATCCGTTGCTAAATCCGGCTTCGGCTAGCAGTTTCTTCGATTCGTTCGGGTCGAAAGGCGTGGCGCTTATTTCATTGTTATAACCGGTCAGCACGTGCGGGATCGGATTTTTGGCCGGTCGCCCGAAATTGCCGTAAACGGTCTGCACTAATTTATCCCGGTCGATTGCCAGCACGACCGCTTTACGGACACGTATATCGTCAAAAGGTTTTTTCCGCATGTTCATGGCCATGTAAGCGATATTCAGACCGGGCTGTTTCACAATCCGTATACCCTGTGTGTTTTCAATTTCCGGCATATCCGCCTTGTCCGGTACGCCAATGATATTGACTTCACCGTTTTTGAGTTTTTCCCAGCGGGCATGCGCGTCGGCAACGGGCAGCAATATCAGCGTATCGAGATAAGGCCGGCCGTTCCAGTATTTTTCAAATGCCGTCAGCGCCACGGTTCCGTCGCCGATCCATGATTGATAAACGAATGGTCCGGCGCCAACGGGATTTTTATAAAATTCTTTTCCGTATTTTTTCATAGCTGACGGGCTGATAACAGCCATTGAATTGAGCGTCAGAATGCTCAAAAAAGTCGCATCGGGTTTCAACAAGGTAAAACGGATGGCTGAATCATTGACCGCGGTTACCGATTTGACAACGGTTTTCAGGTTGAATAATTTCCACGCGTAATCCCTCCCTTCGGAAAAGAAGGGATGTTTATCATTGTACTGGCTTTCAAAGCTGAACACGACCGCTTCGGCGTTGACGGGCGTGCCGTCGTGAAACGTCAGCCCCGGCCGGAGCGTGAATGTGTATTCCAGCCCGTTCTCCGAGATTACCCATGATTTCGCCATACACGGGTCGATACCGCTTCGTCCCGCCCGTTGTTCCACGAGCCCTTCAAAAATATTGGCGATCACGACCGATGATTCCGTTTCCTTTGACAACGCCGGATCCAGCGTAAGCGGAGGCCCGCTTTTCGCGTAGATCAGCGTTCCGCCATATTGAGGTTTTGACAAATCAACGCCGTCTGTCTTTTTATCGGTTTTGCCGCATCCGGAAAAACATAAAAGGGTCACGAATGCTGTTAAAGCGAAAAACGTCTTTTGAGCCATGGCACACCTTAGTGTTTGTGTGTTGTGTTTAATTTATGTCAATTTTTTATAGATGTCATGAGTTGAATAGATTTAAACAACAAACCCTGTTGTTGAATATCGCTTAATTAATTAATATTCGCAACTGCAGAATTTGATTACCATCTTCCCGGCAAAATTCAACAATGCCGGAACCGGTATGTAGAAGTGATAAATGGAATTTTAGTATTGTGAAATCAGAATAATTTTCAAATTCGGATATCGGCTAATCCTCCAGGCGCATCGCGGAATCCTGAAGAAAACTCGTTTCTTGTTTTTTTTCCGCAGAGGATTCACGCTGCGCCATTTTCCCGACTAAAAACACGCCCGCAAAAATCATGACCGCCGCCGTGATGGTTCCCCAGTGTATCGGTTCGTCCAAAAGCAGGATTGATACGATCGTGGCGACCACCGGCTGAATGTAAATGTACATGGCCACCATGGACGACGTGGTATGCTGAAGCGCCCAGCTGTTGATGTAATAAACAATCACCGACGCGAAGATAATCAGAAAGGCGATGCATAAATAAGCTTCAAGGCTGATGTTTCCGAAAACCGTTTCCGAGGCGGGCGCGATCGTAAAAGGGAAGACGCCGACGCTGCCGAAAATGAACGTCCATGTGGTTACTGTCAGAGGATGATAGCGTTTCAAGATATCTTTCGTGATGACCAGGTACAGCGCGTATGAGGCGCCGTTAATAAAGATCAGGAGGTTGCCGACGAAATACTGATTCGAGAAATCGATCCGGTCCACACCGAACAGCAAAAGCACGCCTGATAAGGATATCGCCGATCCGGTCACTTTCCAGACGCTCGCTTTTTCTTTTCTCAGCGACATGGCGATAAGAATCGTGATGACAGGGATCGACGTCACCAGCACCGCCGCGTTGATAGCCGTTGTCAGCGCGAGTCCTTTGAGAAACAGCGTCTGGTTGATGACGATCCCGAAAACACTGTAACCCATCAGCCGGAAATAGTCTCCGGCCGAACGGATCTTTTCTTTTACCATAAAATAATGAACAATGTACAGAAGAATCGAGGCGATGACAATGCGGAAAAACACCAGCGCGTACGGATCAATCTCCTTCAGTGCTATTTTCGACGTCACGGTATTAACGCCGAAAATCGTTGAAACGCTGATCAGGGCGAGATGAATTTTCAGAACGGGTTTATTCATCGCGTACCCGGCAGCCTCTTTTGTTTCACTGCCTGACGCAATTGCTGAATCTGTTTTCGTATAACCGGCGATTCCGCCAGTTCCAGCGAACGGTCGAAATATTCAAGCGCCTTATTTGTTTTGTTCTCCGAAACGGCGATCGCTTTCTCGGCGAATAATATGGCGTAGTAATTCCGGAGCATGTCCGACATACGGTCGCGCGAAGAAGAGCCGTATTCGAAATCGGAGAAATCAAACTGACGGTAATCAATATCCGGAATAGAATCCTCCGGCTTGAGCAGGCGCTGGGCGATAAAACAGGATTCCCTGCGGTATCCAGGCGCGATGCCCTGTTCCAACGGACGGATGGGATAATAGACCATGAGATAAACGGGGCGTTCCCAGTAATGGTAATCCACGAATGAATTGATCATAGCGATGTATTTTGACTGGATAAAATTCGGGTCGAATTTTTCCTTTTCCTCGAACGGCCGGACGGCTGAGATGAATTCGTCCACCTCTTTTTTGGAGTAACTCATGTACTGAGGATAATTGTTTATCAGCATTTCGAGATACCATGTCCTGCGAAGAAGTTCGATATCAATAAAGATCATATCCTGAAAACGTTTTTCGACGAACTGGTAATACAGCGGCGGGAACGCGAAGGGGTCCCAGTTGGCAAGAATCACGGAATTCGGCGCGGCGATTTTTTCCAGATTGGAAAACAGACGGTCAACATAATAATAATCGCTCATGTTTTCTTTTTTATAATTCTGATATCCGGCCCAGCCAGTGTATAATCCGGATATCGCGATAAGGATCCAAATTACCGATAAACGTGGGATTTTACTGTACAAGCGCCCGGCGATCATAAACATTCCGGCGCCTGCAAGACCGCCCCACATAAGATAAAACGGCAGATACATGACGCTGACTAACCCGCGCTGTTCCGCTACGGCAAACGGATCGCCGACCGTCATGTTCACGTTCGTTACATACGCGACTAACGGACCGGTCAGAAGCGCGAAAACAAGCGACAGGAGCAAAACAGGCTTCCGGTATATCCAGAATCCGATCAGGCCTGCAACGCCGAGAATGACCATGACCAGCCCGAACTGTTCAAAGAACAGCTCATAATGAAGACGGATCTGCGATGCAAATTTGGACAGAGATCGTGTCTCGGAAAGATCGAGTCCGTACTGGTGCCGCGTAACGACTCGCCAGAAATTCGTCCAGTTCTCCGGATTTCCCCAGTCCACCGGCGGATTCGTCGCGGATGCGGCGGGAAGATATAAATAAGGCGACAGTCCCGCAAAGAAACATCCTGCCCATTTGAGAAGGCGTTTCATGTCCATCAAAAATCCGCGGTTCACGATAAAAATAAAAAACAGACCCAGTGGAAGAAAAACCAGCGAAGTGTGGTGATTCGCCAGCGTCAGCCCGCATACGAGCGCGTAACCGAGAAAATATTTCTCGAGCCGTTTTTCGGAAGAGGAATTGTCCGCCTTACTTTGATTGAAAACGCGGTACCACCGGAGTATGAGAAACAGGATCAGGACGGTGAAAAAATTATTGATTCCGTACACTTCCGTGATCAGCGCCTGGCTGTAGTACGACGGCGTAAATCCGGTGAAAATCGCTAAAGGTACGGCGAGTATATATTTAACATTACCCGGCATCACAGCGCCGTCGTTCTTGTTTTTTAAGACGGTTAATTCGTCGATCAGATAAAGGATAACCGTGTACAGCAATCCGACAGCGAACGCGGAAAAAAAAGCGGACATCAGGTTGACGCGGAACGCGATGGAACCGATAGGCAGATATGTGAAAAGTTTTCCAATCAGTGTAAACAACGGATAGCCCGGCTGATGCGGCACGCCCAGCGAGTACGTCGCGGCAACTAATTCGCCGCTGTCCTCAAATGTGACCGATGGCGCAAGACTGAGTAGATAGACGATAAATTGAATAACAAATGTCGCCGTGAATCCGATCCATAAATAATGTTTATGAAACGGCGGGTATTGGGGAGTGACCTGCGGAATGACTTTTTTTGTTTCAGGTTTTACTTTTTTTGATTTTTTACCCATTTCATGATCCGTTTTTTGTTGTCAGAACGGAACGAATATAGACGGCAGACGAGAAAAATGCAAGGGGATATATGGGTTGGGTTGACTGGTGTATGAATTTTAGAAGAAGTTATTGGCTGTTTCATAATAATCTTGACGTTGACGAATAAAAGCATTATATTATCGGCATGAAAAACAAACAAGATGCACGCCG
>JBBIRG010000202.1:0-2853 GCA_037441945.1 Bacteroidota bacterium
CAATCAAGCGTCAACAAAAGGTTTCTACGATTTCATTATTAATAAGCCTAATGCGTCAACATTAACGTTAAACGCTACCAACGGCGATCTGTATGTTGGAAGAAACCTTGATATTATTGTGGGTGATCTGGACGTCAACCAGTTCGGCGCGAATACGGTATACTGTTACGGAAACTGGAATAATGTCGGCGGAACATTCATCGCGCGAAATGATACCGTTTATTTAAGAGGGTCTGGAAATCATAACTTACGAACCGGATATACTGGGGTCGGGGGCAATTACATTTTCAATCATCTAGCGATTGACAGTCCGGGAACCTATACCTTGACGAATTACCAGATGGACGTCCGAGGTATCCTGCAGCTCAGTCGCGGTACGCTGAAGTCGAACGGTTATCACATTTATTTCAGCATCACAGGCCTCGATTCGATTAACATAGATCATGGCGGCGCGTTGGAATTAAACCCGGGAAGTACATTTTATATTTTCCAGAACTGCCGTCTGAATGTAGGAACAAAAGGTACGGCGGGCGCAATCAAAATGATCGGCGACAGTTCGAATACGGCGCAGGTAACGAGAAGAACAGGCATTGGCAGGTTTGCTTTTACAGTCGGTCCAAATGGATACATCGCCGCGAAGAATTACCGCGTTGAATATACGGACGCAAACGGACTATGGGTCCGGTCCGGAGGGACTATTGCGGCCTTCCCGTATAATTTAAGCGAAGGAAATTTTTCCAATCCGGCCCCGATCTCGGGTGCGGCGGCGCTACGTATCGATAGTCTGGAAAATAAAATGACGCGCCAGACCAATAACGCGATTTGGAATACGATCTTTTCCCTGAATCCGGGCGGCGGCGCTTACAATGTTGTCTATAGCGACGCGACAGATACACTGGAATTTGTCGACGCTTCCGGACCGTTCAGCGGCGAGTTATATGAAAGAGAAGCAAGTACCGGAAAAATCGAATGGGCATTTGCCGATCCTCTATCGGTATGGACGGGCGTACACAGCAACAACTGGTTCAATCCGGCCAACTGGAATCCCGAAGGAGTTCCGGACGCGACACGCCGAGTAACCATTCCGGCGACGGCAAGCAATGACTGCTGGGTAGACACCGTCGGAAATCGGATCGCCGAATGCCGGCAAGTTACAATTGATATGGGTATGCGGCGGCTTATCCTGTTTGATGATACGCTGACAGTTCACGGAGACGTCAATATATATGGACGCATGTCGTTCCTGGACAACCGCGCATTTTTAAAAGTAAAAGGCAACTGGTATAACCCCGGAACATTTGACAACGGCGGCGGAAAGGTACGATTTGACGGCGCCGGTAACCAGGTGATCGTCAGCGGCGGCATTACCGCGGCAAAACAATTCGGAACACTGGAAGTCGGTTCAGGCTCCATTCTCGTAATCAGTTCAAATGCCGTTGAAATAAAAGATACGCTGAAAATCGAATCCGGCGCGATACTCGATAATAATAACAACCAGGGTGTTTATATCGGGAAAACATGGAGAAATAATCTCGGCGGTATCTACAGAGCCGGAGCCAGCACAGTATATTTCAACGGCACGTCAGCTCAGTTCATCTGGGGCCGGGATTCAGCGGACTTCTTTAATGTTATATTTGAAAACAACAGTCAGAAAACATTTATGACGAATACGGATATCCGGAACAACATTACCATTCGCAATTCTGCGACAGTCAATGGTAATGAGCGGATTATACGCGTTCGCGGAAACTGGGATAATTATACGACGTTCAAAGCCCAGAGAAGCACGGTGATTTTTGAAGGAGGTGGCCAGAATATTTACGGCGGCGGCGCCAGCGGCGCTAACGCCACGCGCTTCGGAAGCTTATGGCTGACCGGAACCGGAACAAAAACGCTCTTTACGAATATCGAAATTGACAGCGGGTTAATTTATATCAATCGTACTTTTAATCTGCAGAATAATACAATTACAGGCGTCAGTAGGGAAGACAGTCTTGAACTGACCGCAAACATGATCATGTACGTCCGCGGAGCAAATAACTTCCCGTCCGGTTTCGAGCAAATGTCGATGGAGCGCTCTTCGTTTGTATATTATGACGTTGATACAAACCAGATAGTCCGTACAAAAGACGGAAACGGCAACACATTTGCATACGGTAATCTGCTGATAACCAACGCGAATAACGGAAACCTCAGCAGAAAAACTCTTGATGGTAACGTGATTACGCAGGGATATTTGCAGATCGGAACGGCGGCAAGGGCGAATCAGGTTACGCTGAATGTTAGCGCGGATCATTTTAATCTTTTTGTGGGCGGTGATTTTTTAAATTACGGTTATATCCTGTCTGACACGAATAACGCTACAAATACTCTAACGTTGAACGGCAATAACGGCCAACAAAATCTATATCCGGAAGGCATCGGTAAAGGCAAGGCTTTCTATAATCTTGTCATTTCCAATACCAGCGCACTTCCCACGAATAATGTGGTCGTTCAGGGCATTTATGATCTTTTCCTGCGGAACAACATAACCATATCCAACGGTAATTTTAACGCGAATGGAAGAGATGTGACCGTTCTTGGCAGTTTTAACGCAACTTCCGGAGCGTTCATTCCCGGAAACGCTACGCTGTTCCTGAATGGCAGCGGAAAAGATTGGCGCTCAAACACCTCAACGTACAATAACGTTAAAATTACCGGCAATTATACCATGCAGGATAACGCAACGGTCAATGGTAATTTTAACCTGCTATACGGGTCGCTGAAATTCAATGGAAAACAGATGCTCTTTGCCGATGCGGATACGGATAATTTTATAGTCGACACCAACGCGACGCTTGAAATGGACGGCGG
>JBBIRG010000202.1:2868-5352 GCA_037441945.1 Bacteroidota bacterium
GCTCACAATTGAAAATTTTCGCCGGATCGGCCGTGAACTTTAGGAACGGCGCCGTCGCCAAGATAATTGGCGCCGATACGAACCAAACCGTTGTTACGCGAAGAAACGCAACCGGCTCTTACGGTTTTACCATGAATTCGGGGACGAAGATTTTTGCGAAATACGCCAAGTTCGAGTATATGAACACGTCCGGCCTGGTTGTAGATGCCGCGCAAATAGACACCGGAGCGAACTTCAGCTATTGTACATTCGATAACGGTATAACCGACGGGATTTTCCTGACGCTGAATAACTTGCCGTACCTCGCAACGGATACTTTTATTATCAAGGACGCGAATTTCCCGTCGCAGCCGGCCGGCGGTTCCTATAACGTCCGTAAAAACGGATCGAACGGTTATATCATTTTCAGGGACGCTACGGGAGCTTTTGAAGGCGAGGCTTTTGATTACGATCTTACCAATACCGTGGATTGGATTTATACGACGAATAATCGGAATTGGACAGGAAAGCAGAACACCAATTGGCATGAACCGCTGAACTGGAGTCCGAAAGCGGTTCCGACGCGAGAAAATACCGTCATAATCAGTTCACTTTCTGCAAATATGCCTGTGGTTACGGCCGATATCGCGCTCGCGAAGACTCTTCGGGTCAGCAGGGGAAGTTTAACTCTTAACGGTAAGAATCTGCTTGTCGACGGTAATATAACTGTTGATAGTACGGGAACGCTGAATGTCCAGAAAGCGACGGATACCATTTTTATCGGAGGCAACTGGACGGTCAGCAATACTTTTAATAATGGGAACGGAGTTGTTCTTTTTTACGGCAGTAATCCTCAGATAATCACTACCGGCGGCACCGTTGCCGGTAAGAGATTCTCCAATATCGTTATTAACAAATCGGCGGGTGCCAGCCTTACAATGGGCGCGAATGACTTGCAGATTGACCGGGATTTACGCATTCTGTCAGGTACTTTGACAAACACTTCCGGAAAGAACATTACTGTAAATCGGGAGTTTTATAATACAGGCGCTTTCAGCGATGACGGTGGAACAGTTACGTTGGCCACAAGTACAGCCGTGAATCTGACAAGCGGGGGTTCCTCGTTTCATAATCTGACGATCAATAAATCCGGCGGTTCGGTTACGCTGCAGGATAATCTGACAGTGTTAGGAAATTTCACCCTTTCCGCAGGTGACTTCTTTGCTAACAGCCGCACTTTCAATTTCGGCGATGCCACGGTCGACGCGATGAGTATCACGGGCATGGCGTATTTTAACGCCGGTTCATCCTTGCGTGTTTTCGCGGGAGCGGCGAACGGCGCTTCTGTTACGGTGAACAGCGGAGGATATATCGAATTTGTCGGAACAGCCGCGCAAAACGTACCGGTAACCCGCAGAACCGGAGGTTCAGACTATTACCGATTCAGCGTATCCTCAGGCGGATCGATCGGCGCGAAACACGCGACATTCGAGTATTTGAACGCAAACGGGTTGTCTATTACAACCAACGGAACTTCCAGCGGCATCAGTTCGACTTTTGATTTTGATTCGACGACGTTTACGAACGGCCGGTCTGGCGGGACGTTCTTAAAAATGGACGGCAATTTTACCGGCGGGCACAGGACGGCCCTTGATGTGAATTTTCCGACTAATCCAGGCGGCGGAGCGAAGAACGTAACGCGTATAAACTGTACCGGCGGCGACAGCCTTATTTTCTTTGACGCTTCGGGCGCATTTGAGGGTGAAGCATACAGTTCAAGCGCTCCTACGAACCGAATTTCATGGCGGTATTCCACTCAGAATATCGTCTTCGACGGCGGCCCAAGCGGTACGGATTCGCTGTGGAGCAAAGCAGAAAACTGGAACCCGAATACGGTTCCAAACGATTCAACAAAGAACGCAATTATTCCATCGGGTTTCTATGTGGTGTATGACTCGAATAAAACCTGCAATAATGTGACAATTAATGGAGGTGTGTTGAATATTCTGGCTACGAGGGTAATGGATTTAACCGGCAGTCTTAGCATTAACAGCGGAACCATGCGATTGAATCCGTACAATACTACACAACCGTGTACCTTAAGAGTTAGAAAGAATATTACTGTTGCCAATGGGGCTACACTAACTGTAAACAATGTACCATCACTTGCAAATTATTCAAGAATTTATGTGGGTGAAAACTGGACCATGAACGGGACATATAATATGGGTACTGGAAATGTTGTTTTCAATGGTGATTCGACTCGTGCCCAAACTATAACTGCACCTGGGAAGCCTATATGGCATCTTACTCTAGATAAATCCGGTACATCTAACGCTGTGAATCTTGGATCGAATCTTGAAGTCAACTATTTGCTTGAAATGTTAAAAGGTATATTAGATTATAACGATTATGATTTGACTATTCGCGGTATTTATTTTAATCACTATGCCGGAGAAATAAGACCAAGAACAAGGACGACTACATTTGTGAATAACGGTTCAG
>JBBIRG010000203.1:0-5339 GCA_037441945.1 Bacteroidota bacterium
GCCATCGTCCTGAATCCCAAGGTGATCATCTTCGACGAACCCACTACCGGCCTGCACTTCGACGATATCGCAAAACTGATCCACGTATTCAACCGCCTGATCGAAAACGGTCATACGGTTCTTGTGATTGAACATAATCTCGACGTGATTTACTGCGCGGATTACATTATTGACCTGGGACCCGAAGGAGGCAACGAAGGAGGCCGTATCGTCGCGGAAGGAACTCCCGAAGATATCATGAAAAATAACGGGTCGTATACCGGCCGGTTTTTACTGAAACAAGTCGAAACCATTCATAAAAAAAATCATAAAACATTTTGACCGAATTTTTTTACCTGCTTTTCGCCGCTTCTTTCGCTTACTTGATAAAAGGAATCACCGGGTTTGGCAACACGCTGATCATGGCGCCTCTTTTTTCTTTCGCTGTTACCAACCGCATCACAACGCCGGTCGATTTATTGTTCAGCCTGCCGACCAACGCTTATATTGTGTGGCGGGAGAGGAAGCATATCAAGCTGAAAATCATTGTTCCCCTGATGATCATGCTTACGTTAGGCGCGATACCCGGCGTGATCTTTCTCAGTATCGCGGAAGATTTCCTTCTGAAAGCTTTTTTAGGGATTGTGATTATGGGTATCGGCGTCGAAATGACTTTCCGGCACCGCATCCATTCGGCGTTCACAGCCAACCGTTGGATACTGATTTTGACCGGCTTATTGTCGGGATTTCTTTCGGGATTGTACGGTATTGCCGCCCCGATCATTGCCTACGTTAACCGGACGACCGCTAACCGGAATGAATTCAGGGCGAACATCTGCAGCGTTTTCCTCTTTGATAATCTGTTCAGATTATTTTCTTACGGCGCGGCCGGAATTATGACGCTGGAAGTTATTCAGTACGCGCTGATATTACTTCCGGGCGTGATCATCGGAATGGCCGTTGGCGTCAGGCTTGACCTGCATATGAAAGAAAAGACGGTGAAAAATCTGATAATCATTTTATTAATCGTCAGCGGATTCGCGCTATTTCTGAAAAACATTCTGATGATGTAAAAGCCTGCCCTGAAAACATTCTCAAAAAATTTCACCGAGATCCTTTGAGAAACGGCAGAAAATCATGAGGAGGCAATACCAAAAAACACATTCAGCCGTAAACATCCTATTCTCAGGAATGATAAGGGCCGTCGGCGGACAGAATCTCGATCGAATCGAATGATTCAAGATAACATTTCCGATTGCATCAGGTGGGAAGCGACGCCATTCAGGTAATTCCCGGTGCCGCATAAGCGACTTAAACCGGTAAGCGGGCGCTTCTATTTTGGAAACCGGTAATGAGCGCGGATCGTCCATTCCTCCAGCCGGTCGCCTTCGAAAACATAACCCGGCTCGGGGAAATTATCGATTACCAACGGGCGATTGTTTTTCTTCAGCCGTTTGTCCGAAACGATGCCGATATGATCGAGTTTTCCTCTTCCGGTCAGATCCCAGATGACGATATCGCCCGCCTGCCACTGATCGAGTTTATCGGTTGTGGTTTCAATAGTCAGTGATTTTGCGAATCGCTTGAAATAGGCGTTCAGCATGGGTACACGGCGATGATCGATATTAGCATTCGGTTGCGTCATTCCCCAATTCGCGTAGGGATAGGCCAAAAAGTTTTTCGACGCGTCATCATAAACTAATTTTTGCAGATCGTATCCCGCCTTGCGGAACGCGCGGACGATCAGATCGGTGCAAACGCCGATCGAAGGATCCAGGTCGCCGCCGGGGTAAACGAATTTACCCGTATTCATACTATCTTTATATGTCAGCGTATAATATCCCATACTCATGTCGTACCGGAAAGGTTTTCCAACATATTCTTTCGCGGCTTTGACAAACACATTGTCGGATCCCCGGAAAATATAAGAACCGTTATCCTGAATAGAATGAAAGACTAAAATCGCTAAATATAAGAACATGATGACATAACGCCTTTCTTCTTTGGTGTGTTTGTATTGAATATGAAAAAAGCGATGAAATGATCTTAAGAATTTAATCTTGTCTAATCAAACTTTTTCTATACAAATACCCTGACGATGAATAATGCGGATATACCGATTTTAATTGCATTTCATTCTCAGCAACCGGGTTTTGTTCGGCAGTTGAATCGCTTAGCAGAGCCGGTGTTAACGGGTTTTCTCAATTTTTGCCCGCGAATAATATAAAATTACAAATGGGAGAAAATGAATCCTGAATCGGATCTCATAAGTCAGGAGCCGTGCAGGATATAAAAACGGAACGACCGGGTCAGAAAACGATTAAAAAAGTACAGTACGCTATAGTAAACAACAAGACTGAAAATAGCTGACAAGCCCGATAAAAGTTCATTTTGAGAATAAAGTAAAACGCTCAGCAGGACGCCGATCATCATCATGAACGGCAGTCCGTAACCCCAGAATACTGCCTTTAATCCGGAATGCTGATCGGTAGCGACCACAACGTCTTCGCCGGTTTTGTATTCATGCGATTGAGTTGTTTCGATCTCAATGATTTTTTCCTTGGAATCCAGCGAAGTGCAAGCGCTTTTAGCATGACACTGAGCGCAGGCAGATTCGGCTGTTATTTTAACGCGGACAATATTTCCTGAAACGGAATCAACAATACCGGCATGCCGGATCATGGGGTTTTTTGTCATAACAAGCCTTTTATTTTTGTTACTGCCCGGGAAATCTATTCAAGGATTCCCAATAAAACAAGAAAAAACGACTGTTGATTCAGGTAATAGGATTTAGAACGCGACGCGAGATGGATAAATAAAAATCTTTTTTCTTGAGTTTTTGTTTTGTTTATTATAAATTTATAAGCTTTATTCAAAAGCCCTTGTAACTCAGTTGGATAGAGTAGCAGTTTCCTAAACTGCAAGTCGCGCGTTCGAGTCGCGCCAAGGGTACGAAAAAAGGCCGTTTCGGACGAAACGGGAAAAATTGTTTGTCAGACTTTAAACCCTAAGGAGATGTTTATACTATGTCGAATCCCAAGAAAAAGTTAAGCCGGAAGCAATTGCACCATGACCCGTTAATGGAGAGGGTCACCGCCGTATCCGATTTCGCGCAGGTACACAGCAAGCGGATCGGCTATGTCATTGGCGGAATCGCTTTACTGGCTATCATCATTTACTCATACATGACTTACCGGAGCAACCAGAATGCCGAATCTGTCAACAAGCTAGTTACGGCGGAACAGGTTTTCTTTTCCGGAGATTATAAGGAAGCGATCCGCCGTCTTGAACGCTTTATCCCCGAATGGGAAGGGACAACCGGAGGCGGTATGGGTACCTATTATCTGGCGACGGCTTATTTCAATACCGACCAATTCGATTTTGCCAAACAGTATTATGAGTCCTACGTGAATGATTATTCGGATAACGAACTGTTTGCCGCATCATCCATGGCCGGAATAGCCGCCTGCTGGGAAGGGCTAAACAATTACGATGAAGCGATCGGCCAGTACGAACGGACTATCGGTAAATTTCCCGATTTCTATCTTACTCCCGAATATATGCTCAGTCTCGCCCGCTGTTATAAAATGGCGCAGAAATACGATGAAGCGAAAAAAGTCTACGAACGCGTCACTAAAGATTTTCCTGAATCCAATTACGCGCGCGATGCGCGGGCGGGCATGGAAGAATTAAGTTAATCCGGAAAAATTTTTCAACGGATTATGAAAGCGGCCGCTTTGTAATCCGTTTTTTTATTTCTTATTTTCCCTGTAACGATATGGCTCCGTTTCATCAAAAAACCGAACTGACAGTCCGCGCGATTATGATTTATCAGAACCGCATTCTGGTCAACACGTGGAAAGACGGGTACTCTTTTCTGCCGGGCGGTAAAGTAAAACACGGTGAAACGCTTTCCGACGCTCTGGAGAGGGAAATTTATGAGGAATTGCGGGTACAGGTCCGTTTCGCCCGTCTGACCTATCTGATCGAGAATTTCTACGAACAGTCCGGTAAATCAGTCCACGAACTCGGTTTTTACTACCGGATCACATGCGATGATTCCGTTTTTAACAACCCGGAAGAAATCGTTAATCCGGATGATGACGATCTCCGGTTTGAATTGATTCCTATAGCTGGTTTGAAAAGCTTTGATGTCCGGCCTTCGGTGATCCGTGATTCTATCGGCCAGGATTTTGAGAATCAATTCGATCTGGCGCCGTATCATTTAGTCTCCCGCAGGTACTGATAATGATGTTGAATAACCTATGCTGTATACCATAGAAAAAGGCGGCGCGATTAATCTCGCGTTTTTGTGGCATCAGCATCAGCCTTATTACCGAGTCGAAGATGCGTCCGGTAAATCGGTTTACCGGCTTCCCTGGGTCCGGCTACATGCCGTTAAAGATTATTTCGATATACCCGTACTGCTCGAATCCTTTCCGAAGATCCGGCAGAATTTTAATCTCGTACCTTCACTGCTGATGCAGATTGAGGATTATGTCGAACACCGGGCAACCGATACGATCATCGAACTTACGATGAAGAATCCGGCCAAACTGACCGCTGAAGAGGAAATCAGCATTCTCGATCTTTTTTTTATGGCGAATAACGAACGAATGATCGAGCCGTACGACCGCTATTACCAACTGCTGAAGAAAAAACTCACGGATACCTCATTTTCCCATCAGGATTTTACCGATCTGCAGGTGTGGTACAATCTCTGTTGGGTCGGCGAATCATGGAAATCGAAAGATCCTTTTGACCGTTTGTTCAGGAAAGGTTCCGGCTTTTCCGAGGAAGATAAACTGTCCGTTATTGAGGGGCATTACTTGATAATGAGGGAAGTTATCCCGATCTACCGCCGGCTGATTCAGTCCGGTCAAATAGAATGTTCCGTGACGCCGTTCTATCATCCGATTCTGCCTTTGCTTTGCGATACGACTGTTGCCGGAATCAGCGATCCGTATTCCATCGAACTGGATCCGCCGTATCGGTATCCGGAAGACGCCGATACCCAGATTCGGCGGGCAATCGGTTTTTACCTGTCAAGGTTTCAGGAATTGCCCAAAGGGATGTGGCCTTCGGAAGGAAGCGTATCCGCTGAAGCCTGCGCGCTGATGCGTGACGCCGGCATCACATGGGCCGCCACCGACCAGGGCGTTCTCGCGCATTCGGAAACCGTGACGCCTTCCACGCATTTTCTTCCCCACCGGCTGGAAACCTCTGCCGGGACGCTCATGATGGTTTTCCGTGATCACGGTTTGTCCGACGCCATCGGTTTCCAGTATTCAAAAATGAATCCGGAGAAGGCGGCGAAGGATTTTATCCGCAGAGTCGAAAACATCAGGGAACATTTAATC
>JBBIRG010000204.1:0-2088 GCA_037441945.1 Bacteroidota bacterium
TCATCGTTCGTAAATAAACCGACGCCGCAAAGCCCCGATTGGAGCCCGGCGCGCCAAAAATCCGGTTTTCATTGCGGTTAAAATCCATCTGATCAAGTAGGAAATCTAAGAGATACAATCCGCTTTTGGAGGTAATCGGCAGTCCGGATTTTTCGATGTATAATTTTCTTTTTCATGACAGCGCCTGTTGGGTGAATTCAAAGAGGCTTTTTCAATTTTCAAATCATATCATCATTCTCTCTAAACCAGCTAATGACATACTTCTACAGAAGAATACGCTAAAGAAACGTTGTCAGTCGATGATTTTATAAATTTCTATGTCGGAATTAAGATATTGAACCTGTATTAACAAAGGAGTAAAAATGATTTAACTTCGTTAAAATGAAAGTCCTTGATATGACCAGAGACACTTTAATCAATATGGCTATTAATAATCTTAAAAGTCCGCCCGATGATAAACTTGCGGAAATTGCCGATTTTACCGAATAACTTTTACATAAACATGAGAACCGAATGATAAAAAAAGAAATTGAACGCCTGATCTCAGAATCGGATAGCTATCGATTTTTTAAAAAACGAGGAAGAATTATATTTTGTAAGCGATATTAAAGAGTCTTATCAATGATCAAGGGCGGTATCATACGTATTCCGTTTCCATTTACAGATTTATCGGGAAATAAATTAAGACCCGCGCTGGTTTTGGCTGTCGACAGAGATGATGTAACCGTTGCGTTCATTACAATAATATCAACATCGGTCAGCGATTACATATTCCAATAACACCCGACCATGAAAACGGTCTCAAGAAACATTCTTTCGTCAAAATCGGTAAAATCGCCTTTTTGGATAAATCATTAGCCCTTGGTAAAATTGGGCAATTAAGCAAAGCTGAATTGATAAAAGGGGATGAAAGATTAATTCCGTTTTCGATATAAAATTATAGGTCGGAGAGCAATTAATAAATGTTGGTTTTTTTTATAAGTCACCTCGCCATTCGCGGGGAGGTTTTTTATTTGTAAAATTAAACTTCTTGCAGAAGTTAAATTTTTATTAAGGTTGTTGAGTGGCAAGGCCGGTATAGAAGGGATTGCGGACTTTTTAGATTGCGTCGTGACGCCGCTTTCAAAGCGTAAAAGTGTTGAGACAAACCAAAGCCCTGCGGGCGAAACCCAGCAATCAATGTACATGCGTGATGATCGCCGGGCTAACCATCTGTTCGGGCAACAGAACCGCTGAAAAGGCACATGCAAATCCTCCGATATTCGATTATCGTTTTCGGTGTGCGGGTCTCACTAACCTTCATTCCGGTTCAATTGTCACGTCGGCGATGCCCGAACGGATCATGTCCAATTGTTTGGCCGCCTCGTAGGAAACGTCGATGATACGCCCTTTGACAAACGGCCCGCGGTCGTTAACGCGGACGGTGACCTGTTTCCCGTTCTGCAGGTTGGTGACGCGTAATTTTGTACCAAAAGGCAGGTTTCGGTGCGCGGCGGTAAGTTTGTTCATGTCAAATATTTCCCCGTTCGCCGTTTTGCGGCCATGAAACTGATGCGCGTAATACGAAGCCTCGCCGGTCTGGATGGCCGCGCCGGTTCCGGAGGAATCCTCGGATTTGTCCTTATGACCCGACTCCGTTTTCTCGTCAGTTTTTATTTTTGCATTAGTTGATAAACCAACGGGTTTCAGCGTAAATATTTCGATTTCGTCCGCGCCGTGATTTTCGTCGATTTCCGCGCGGAGAATGCCGTCCCTGTCTTCCAGCAATGTTCCGGTGTGCGTTTCGCCCTGCCACACGTACTGGTACCGGTAGAACAGAGGATCAGGAAATTTTTCGCCGAATGTTTTTTTGTATTGAGGGTCGTTTACTTTTACGGCGATTTGTTGTTCCGTCTTGCCGCTTTTAAACAGCCAGGTCACCGAAAGCCGGTCTGATTCCTTGACGACCCTGACGGCGCTGATTTCCGGTTGTGAACTTTTGTAAAGAAATTCATTTTGCGGTTTCTCAGTCACAGTAAGTTTTTTTTCTTTGACGGCGACTCCTGAGGGTTCGCTCAGGAGGACAAACCGTTTGGCGCCGGAATAGAT
>JBBIRG010000204.1:2113-5336 GCA_037441945.1 Bacteroidota bacterium
GCCCAGCGGTTCCTTCTCGTTTTTCGCATGCGCGATCTCTCCGACGCCCCGCCTGTTTTTCCCCATATAGACCGCGACATGGCCGACCCGTTCTCCGTATTTAAAAAAAAGAACATCCCCTGGTTGCAGCGCCGAACGGTCGCTGATTTTTTTTCCGATTTCCGCCGTCCACATGCCTGAGGAAGTCCTGGGCAGAGAAACGTCGAATAATGTCCGGAAAAGGCTGGTTACAAATCCCGAGCAGTCGGAGCCGGTCTGCTTTTTATTATTACCCCAGGCATACGGAGTGCCTATCCATGTTTTGATTTCATTGATCAGTTCGTCGCGCGTTACGCCGGTTTGCAGGGGCTCTTTCAGGTATCCGGAACCACGCAGCAATACGGGCTCGGCAAAGGATACAAACCTTTTTGCGCCGGCAGGCTTTCCTTCCATGTCCTGCAGTTTGCCCGACTGAACGCCATTCGCGGGATGAACGCGGACGATATTGTCTTCATCCTCATCGCCGATATAAATCACAGCGTCGCTGATGCGGTTCTCCCTTTGGAAAAAGATCACGTCGCCGGGCATGAGATCTTCCGATAAATAATCTTCCGATAAATATTCGATTTTTATTCCGGCATCAGCGAGCCAGATCGAATCCATCGAACCGGGCAGGGACAGCCGGCAGAAATCCATATACACAGAACGGATCAGCCCGCCCGCGTCAACTCCTTCTGTACGGGTTCGCCCGTCTTTCTTGAAAGGAACGCCCCGCCAGGTATCCAGTTCGTCAAGAAAAGATTCTTCCGTTTCGTTTGTCTTGACCAGACCGTCTTCATTGCCGTCCGCTCCCGGAGAATGAGCGCCGGACTTAAAAACAAACGCGAGAAAGATAACGCCAAGAAGTAATTGCATGTCCGAACTCCTTATTAATTATGTATACCGCCATCAGTAATGTATGTAAATCTGCCGGATTTGACAATAAAAGATTGACACGGTTAAAAAATACCATAAAAATTCTTTGGATATGGAACGCAACTGCATTAAATTTTCAAAACACTTGAAATGAAAAACAATCAGGAGTCAAAATGAAAATTTTATTTATTCAGACAGGCGGAACCATCGACAAGGATTATCCACGGACTTCAGGCGGTTACGCGTTTGAAATCACCGGTCCCGCTGTTATACGGATTTTAGAAAATGCCGGACCCGTCTTTGATTATGAAGTGCTGGACTTGATGCGCAAGGATAGTCTTGATATGACCGCGGATGACCGGCGGCTTTTACGCGAAACCTGTATGGATAGCGGTATGGAAAAAATCATCATCACGCATGGTACGGACACGATGATTGAAACGGCTGAAGCGCTGTCAGATATCCCGGGCAAAACGATCATCCTGACCGGGGCGATGCGTCCCGAACGGTTCACTAACAGCGACGCGGCGTTCAATATCGGTGTGGCCGTAGGTGCGCTGGATACGGCACCGGCTGGGGTTTATATCGCTATGAACGGACGCCTGTACGCGCACAAAGGCGTGAAACGCGATCCCGCAACAGGCCGTTTTATCGATATTCATTTATAAAAAACAGTTTGAAAACTTGTCGTTTTTAAAAGGAAGATGCGCGGAAGAAATCTGTAATGTGCAACAAAGCATCACGCATCAGGGCGGCTATGTGGAAAACGGAACAGCGTTATTCCCATCAGCGTCGGATTTGCCGGACTGCAAGTTGCCCGAAAGCTGAACGGCAAAAAATACGACGTTCTTTCAACTGACAAACAAAACCATTACCAGTATCAGCCGTTGTTCTACAAGGTTGCTGGCGCACCTTGAACTGTCGAGCGCTTCCTTTCGTTACCGGAATGTTACGAACTGCAGGAACATTATTGAAACAGTGTATCCTCGCATTTAGTATATCAAAGAACCCATGTATTATAATCAGAAAAAACCCCACCTCACATGAAATGATAACATGCCGCGTTTAAATTTTGTTCCTCCGCCCGTGTTCATTTTCCCTATGCTGAATAGCAGTATATAAGAGGTGTAGCGATCTTTCATGAAAGTTTGATACCGTTTCCATTCTATACCGACCGAAGGATAAAACTACTGTAATTTTATTTTTTTGGTGATATTTCATCGTCGTCGTCATCCGTGAAGTCGCCCTCACCGTCATCGAAAATATCCGACCAATCGATTGAAAAATCATTGTTTAATCTTTCATAACCCAACCCGGCATTCATATATATTTGTTCTTTACGGTATTCGGCTAAACGGACGCCAAATCCACCGTTCAGGTTCATTCCGAAAAATTTTTTCCCGTTGTTAACTCTCCTAATCCGTTTCGCGCGGTAATTTCATGCAAGGGAAGCGCAAGAGATAATTGAATGGAAGTATTGACTGATATTATTTTATAAGATGCTCCGAGATAATATCCGGCTGAAATTCTGGGCATCACCAAACTTCTATCGCCGAAACTATACATGATAGACATTTCAGCCCCGCCGGTTTTTTCCCAGCCGGTTTTACGCTCATCCCACATGCATCCCAGTTCAGTTCCCCTGAAAGCCCCTGTGGACAGAGGAAACGCTAAGTCATCGTAGCGATGCGCATAGAAGCCGCAGAAGGCCATTTACAAATCGGATAACGTTGTATCTTTACTTAATTGATCGGCCCAGTCTTTGGTGACCTTATTAAAATTATGCGCTACGTAAGAATCCAGAACCCAGCAGTCTTTATCTTTTTTTCGCTCGACTGTAAATTTATCGGAATAACCGGAAATTGAATTACGCGCGCTGAAAGCATACAAATAATCGATGATATTTTCCGGCAATATATCCTCGCTGAAACGACGCATTTGAATTGCCCGCAGTATTTTACAACGAACCACCGGTTCAATATCACCGCATTGTTTACGCCATAATTTCAACGTCACATTTATCGAATCCCACATTTCTGATTGCTGATATGGGGAAATCAATTCTGAATACAAAATATTAATATTGACTTTTTTTCTAAAATCTTCCTCAATCGATTGCCCCCGAACCGGGACAAACGTTACGATCTGTAAAAGAAATAATACGGCTGAAAATAGTATGGCTCGTCTCATGAATTTTGATAACCCTTTGAACCCATAATCATTTCATCCCAGCAATATCGCTATCAGGCCGGTAACCATACATATTTTAAAAATGGAGCTGATTTGTGAATACGTTGCCTTTCCCGGCCGGATCCAAAGAATCATGACC
>JBBIRG010000205.1:0-5304 GCA_037441945.1 Bacteroidota bacterium
GGGCATTTTCCTTGAAAACACTCTCGCCGGTTTTATTGCGATCGGGAAAAAAATCAACAATGATAATTTTACTTTTGAAGAAAAAGAACTGCTGCTCGCGCTAGCCAATCAGGTGTCGATAGCCGTTGAAAATATGGAATCGTCCAAACGCCGTATGGAACTGGAATCCAGAATTCTGGAAGCGGAAAAATTGTCCGCGCTGGGCATGCTTTCCACCAGTATCGCGCATGAAGTCAAGAATCCGCTGAGTTCAATCAAGAGTATCGTCCAGTCCATGATCGACGAGCAGGGACAAAAACCGGACTCGCTCGAAGCCGCGCAGGACCTAGCGATGATCAATGAGGAAATCAATCGTCTGACGTCGGTTGTGGACCAGTTGCTGCGATTCGCTAAATCCGAACGACCGGATGACGCTGTGACGGACCTCAGAAAAACCCTGGAAACCATCCTGTCCATACTCCGTCATGAAATGAGCCGGCATCAGATTGCGGTCATGTGCGATTTTCCGGAACAGCCAATATGCGCGCGATTTTCGTACGGGCACTTGAAAGAGATCATTTTTAACCTTATAATCAACGCAATCCAGTCGATGGGAGACAGCGGAGGGCGTCTGTACATTCACGCATCGCTGCTGAACCGTTCGGCTGAATTCCTGGACGAGGCCGGATATGAAGTGATTGACGGCGTTTATTATTCGGAAATCATGGAAAGCGAGTCCTCGCTCAGCCGTTATCCGGCTTGGTCTTACGAGCCGTTTGTCGCCGCAAAGATTGACCGGTTAAATCTATCCGTGACTGACGCTGGACCGGAACCGGAAAACAAACTTCTCCGGATCATGATACGCGATACGGGCCCAGGAATCACACGAAGCCTGATTCATGATATTTTTAAGCCGTTTTACACGACCAAGGCGACGGGAACGGGCATGGGTCTGGCGATCGTCAAAAACAAGACGGAATTATTAGGCGGACGGCTTCTCATCAAAACAAAAGATAATGAAGGAAGCGCTTTTGAAATTTACATTCCCATCCATTCCTAGTCGGGAGCCGGTACGATGAACGACGCCGGCACAGTGATCACCGGTAACCGCGTTCTAATTGTCGACGACGAAAAAGCGGCGCGCTATGGCATGATCAAAGCGTTGAAGACCGAAGGATACATGCTGTCGGAAGCCGAAGACGGCCTTGCCGCGATCCGTATGGTTGAGTCGCAGTCGTTTGACATCGTAATAACCGACATCACCATGCCAGGCATTTCCGGGTTGGAATTGCTGAAACGGATAAAGGAGACGAGGTTTGAGGGGATGGTGATCGTCATTACGGCGCACGGATCGGAACGGCTGGCCGTGGAGGCGATGAAAGCTGGGGCCTACGATTATATCGCCAAGCCTTACGAAATTGAAGAACTGCGCATGATTGTCCGCAAAGCGCAGCGGCATATCCTCCTGAAAATGGAAAACGAGGCGCTACGAAACGAACTTCTGATCAGCCAAGGGTACCGCCGGTTTATAGGAGAGAGCCGGCTGATGAGGCATGTATTCGCGATGATCGAAAAAGTCAGTAAAAGCAACGTCACGGTGCTGATCCGCGGCGAGAGCGGCACAGGAAAGGAAATGGTTGCCCAGACCATTCACGAACAAAGCGGACGCAAAGACGGCCCGTTTGTTTCCATCAACTGCGCGGCCATACCGCGCGAACTGATCGAAAGCGAACTCTTCGGCTATGAAAAAGGAGCGTTCACCGGAGCCGTCGGCCCGAAACTGGGACGGTTCGAACTGGCGCACAACGGCACGATTTTTCTCGACGAGATAGGCGATATGTCGACGGATACGCAGGCAAAAGTCCTTCGTGTACTGCAGGAGCGAAAATTTGAACGCGTCGGCGGCGGTCAGTCCATTGAAACAGACGTTCGCATCATCAGCGCGACCCACCGTGACCTGCCGAAGCTTATCCGCGAGAGCTCGTTCCGCGAAGATCTGTACTACCGGATCAACGTCGTCGAAATCGAATTGCCTCCGTTGAGGAAAAGGGACGGCGACATTCCGGTCCTGTTGAATCATTTTCTTGGGCTGTACGCCGCGAAGCATCGTTCGCCGGTAAAACGTTTCGCGACCGAAACAATGAAGCAACTGCTTGATTACGAATGGCCGGGCAATATCCGCGAGCTTATCAATGTCGTTGAGCGGTGCGTGGTGTTGTGCGGAACGGAAGAAATCACGCCCGACCTCCTTCCATCGGATATTCTTCGGCAGCAGGGGAGCGAATCAATGACCGTCAAATCGGTCATGGATCATTCGAAACTGACATTCCAGGAAGCTAAGCAGCGCGCCGTTGCAGTATTTGAAAGGGAATTTATCATCGAGGCGATGAGGATGAACGACTGGAACATCACCCAGACCGCGGCGAAATTAGGCATGAAACGACAGTATCTGCAGCTGAAACTCAAAGAATTAGGAATCAATATCCAAGAAGTCAGAGAATTCTTATGAAACACGCCCAAAACCAGCCGCAAAGGGCGGCCACAATCATGCCGCAAGCCGCTCCCCAGCATGAAAACGCGCCGATCGGCATTTTCGATTCCGGCATCGGCGGGCTGACGGTCGTAAAAGAAGTCATGCGGCAGCTGCCCGGCGAATCGATCATTTACTTAGGCGACACCGCCCGGGTACCCTACGGAACCAAATCCGACCGCACGATCAAGGCTTTTACCCTGCAGTGCAGCCTGTTCCTGCTCGAGCATCATGTGAAGATGATCATTATCGCCTGCAATACGGCCAGCGCCGTTGCCCTAGATTTTATCGCCCGGATGTTCCGCATTCCAGTGATCGGCGTGATTCTCCCGGGATCGCAGGCCGCTGTACATGCCAGCGAGAATAGGCATATCGGAATTATCGGAACGCATACAACCATCAACAGCCAGGCCTACACCCGGACGATCCATCGGATCAAACCGGACGCGCAGATCATTTCACAGCCCTGTTCTTTATTTGTGCCGATCGCCGAGGAAGGCTGGATCGATCATCCGATCACGCAGGAAATCTGCATTGAATACCTGAAATATTTTGAACGCTCGTCCATTGACTGCCTGGTGCTCGGATGTACGCATTATCCCATACTTAAAAAACCCATCCAGAAAGCGATCAATACGGTCACCGGGCGGCAGATCCGTCTTATCGACTCGGCTGTTGAAACCGCCAAGATGGCCAAACAAACGCTCCAGGAAAACAGGATGGAAAATAAAAACCGTCGGAAACCGCATAAGTTTTTTGTTACCGATCTCCCGAAAAATTTCATGAAAACGGGAGAATTGTTCCTCGGAAGTAAAATTGAAAATCTCGAAATGATCAATGTTGAAACCTTAGGATTTTAAATTATGTGGATGGATTATCTTTACGCGATCATTCCTGTTTTCGTCGCGATTGACATTATCGGCATGATCCCGCTTTACCTGAGCCTGACCGAAGGCATTCCGGTCCCGGCTAAAAATAAAATTCTGACCCAGTCGGTGCTGACCGCAACAATCGTCAGTTTCCTATTTCTGGGGCTTGGCAATGCGGTTTTCGCTTTTCTCGGCATCACAGCCAGCGATTTCAAGATCGCCGGAGGGATTATTCTTTTCGCCATCTCGATCAATGACCTGCTTTTTTCGACGGAAAACCGGAAAAGTCATGAAGTCAAGGATGAGACGACGGAGATATCGCTTCATCATCAGACGACAATCGGGATCGTACCGATCGGCATCCCGCTGATCGTCGGGCCGGCCCTGCTGACGTCGATGATGATCTGCAACGATACCTACGGCACCTTTCCGACACTTGTTTCTGTGATCGTCAATCTGCTGATTGTCTACGTTTCGCTCCGTTATTCGCACCTGATCCTTAGAGTGATCGGCCGCAGCGGCGCCAAAGGCATCGCCAAGGTGTTTACGCTTCTGCTGGCGGCCATCGGCGTGATGATGGTGCGCAACGGCATCATGGAAATAATCCAATCCAACTGAAAGAGCGATTATGAACTATACGGATGAATATGAAAACGAATATGATTCGGACGATTCGGAAAATGACGCTGATGAATCCGTAAGCGGCGACGACGACCGCGCTTACCGCGACGCCATGTATGATTATTTTGTCAAACATATCGGCTCTGCCGACCGGAAAGAGCGCGATCAGGCCGTCGCGACGGTCAGCGAGCTGGAATGCGATCCGAGGCTGTCGGGAATTCTCGAGCGTATGATCACAGACGCTGATCCAGAAACGAACGCCGCCGCCGTGGAATGCATCGCTCTGTGGAAGCATACGGACGGCACTGACATGCTGATCAATTTCATGACTTCGGCGGACAACCAGGCAAAACTGACGGAGACGTTCCGGGAATCGATATTACTGGCGCTAGGACAGACGGGCGATCAGGCGGCCTATGAATACCTGATCCATTATTCGGTAGCGGAATATGAACGCGCTCCCGGATCCGTGAGTGTTTCCGGAATGGCATGCAACGAAAGCATCATGTTTATCGCGTCGCGGGGACATGAAGGCGCGCTTCGATTTTTGACTGACGGATGCCGCCATGCCGCATGGAACATGCGGGAATCCTGCGCCGCCTGCCTGGGCGCGTTATACGGCGGCAAATCCGGTCTTCCGAAAACCGTTTATGATGAACTGATGCGTCTGACTTCGGACGAAAATAAAAACGTCCGTATCGCCGTCTATATGAGCCTTGATGAAATTATCGGACTTGACGAAGCTAATAAAAATATTCTCAGCGAAGCCAGGGCAAAACAGATTCGCGAAGAAACACTGCGCGCAAAACCGGATAATGATGCGGAATGACTAAAACGCGTCTGACATGCGCTATCTTCGCGTTCATGATTTATGCGATGGACAAACCTGTTTTATCTCAGGAGCCGACTGACAGCAATCAATATTTTTCTCCCCACAGCGTAACCGAATCCACCGGCGATTCCTTGGCCACGGTGCGCGCCGAATTATCGTTTGAAAAACTCAGGTTCCGGCGGGACAGCCTGACGCACAGGATTGTTCGTGATTCAATGGCAATTGACCGGATCATCACACACCAGGAACTGATGAATTATTATCACGGCGATTTTGCCGATCTTCTGTGGAATATATGCGGTTTTTACGTTCATGATCCGGGAAGTTTCGGCAAGCCGATTGCCGCATCCGTGGACGGACTTGGCCCGGAGCATCTACAGGTTTGGTACGACGGGATTGCCGTCCGGGAACCGGAGCTGAGTTGGCTGAACCTGAATTTAATTTCTCTGGAATCCATAGATCGGGTCGAAATC
>JBBIRG010000206.1:0-3769 GCA_037441945.1 Bacteroidota bacterium
TTTCATTAACCTGCAGGCTCCAGTTGGCGAGGTTCAGCGCTGAATCCGTAGGATTGTAGAATTCGATATACTCGGGTTCGCCGGTAAAAGGAGCGTACATGATTTCATTGATGACCAGCGCGTTGCGGAACGCCGGTTTTGCCGTCAGAATGCCGTTGACTGTGCCGAGACTGGCGCCGCCGACAGCGATGGAACTTCCCCAGTTGCCGGGATCATTGGAACTCCGGTTCACGTCGATCCGTTCCAGGCTGACGCCTTTTTTCCCGCCCCAGGAACTGTAATAATAGAACGAATCAACGATCGCGCCGATGGCGTCTTTGATCACGACGGCGTCTTTGTCATTATTGAACGCGGCAAGCGATTTGACGATGATTATTTTTTCCGGAGCGAGCGCCGGATATTTCCGGAAAACGGTTGTATCGCCAGTGATTACCCGATAATGGCCGGGAAATAAAAACAGATCGGCGGTTGAAATCGTTTTTTTGCCGGTCGGCGAAAAATCGGCGACGGTCCAGTTCTTCAGGTTGATCGTGTCATGACTGCGGTTGAATATTTCAACGAATTCAACCTGGTTCGTGTCGGGATAATACAATATTTCATTGATGACAACAGACTGCGGTTTGACGCCGATCCGTATGGTTTTAAAAGCGAAATTATTTTCAGGTCTCTGATCGCCGGAGTAATCTACACGAATTAAAAAACGGATTGAATCGGCCGATGCGAAATATTTCGCCGCCATACGTTTGAAAATATTACCGGCGCTTAGCAGGAAACGACATTCAAATAAGAAAGTCTGATTAGCCGGCAGACTGTCTATCTGTAAGGAATCAATGATTTCACCCTGCGATCCGGTTCCGTTAAAATCGCCATCTTCATATAGTTTCACTATGAAAGATTCCGCAACAGTTAGGAGGCCTGTATTTCTTATAACCGCCCGTATCTTCAACGTATCGCCCGGCTGAGGAAAAGTCGGCGAAACGAATAAATCGCTCGGAAGAACCGAAAGGTCAAAATCAAACGGCGTCAGACTGTTTACATATCCCGGAGTCGCTCCCGCCAATGCGATGCTTGTGCCCCAGTTGGACGCAAGCATAGTGGACGCGTTCGCGTCCTTCCTTTCCAGCGACTTGTTGCTCGCGCCGCCCCAGGATTTTTCGTAAAATACGCTGTCCACGATTTTGCGCAGGCTGTCCGTCAGTACGATCATATCGCTCTCATTCAGAGGTATCCACGCGCTCGGACGGAACTTTCTCGCCGTTACCCAGGGATATTGGGTTTTGAATTTTGCGCTGTCCTCGCAAATGATGATATGCTCCCCGGGAACAACGCGCTGATTTGTTGAAACAATTGTCTTGAAAGAATTGGACGTTAACGCCGCCTCATCGGCGACAAGCCATTTCCGGAGATCGAGCGTATCCGCGCTCCGGTTGACAATCTCGATCCACTCGGCATTGTTGGACAGCGGGCTGTACATGATTTCGTTAATGACCATGCTGTTCCGCGGAACGCCGAATATCAATGTTTTTGACGCCGTATTATTAAACGATTTCTGATCTTTCGAGTAAATAATCTCAGCGCGAATCGTCTGACCGGAACCAAGCGCCGTGTCCGTAACGCTGACATTGATCGTATCTGTCAGATTAAAATAAACGCTCTGACGCAGGAGAACGGAATCGCCTGCCGTTTTGCGGAAAACGTTTAACCGGACTGTATCCGCCGCCAGTGTGCCGTAATTTTTAAGTACGACTTCAACGTTATAGACCTGATCTTTTTCGGGAAATGCGGGGACAAATCCAAGCGATGCGATGCCGGCGTCATACGGCGTTTCGGTCAGGCTGTTCACGGTTCCCGGCGTTCCTCCGGCCAATGCGATGCTTGTGCCCCAGTTGGACGCAATCGTAGTGGAAGCGTTCGCGTCTTTCCTTTCCAGCGACTTGTTGCTCGCGCCGCCCCAGGATTTTTCGTAAAATAAGCTGTCCACGATCGATCCGAGACTATCGGCAATCACAATCATATCGCTTTCACCCAGATCGATCCATGCGCTTGGCCTGAATTTCCGAGCGGAAACATTGGGATATTGCGCTTTAAACCTGACGCTATCTTCGCATAGGATGATGTATTCGCCGGGCGTAATCCGAATATTGCTCGTCGTAAGCGTTTTTAATGAGCCCGATGAAAATGCCGCTTCATCGGCGACTTTCCACTTCATCAGGTTGAGCGTATCCGCGCTCCGGTTATATATTTCTATCCACTCCGAATAGGTAGTCGTCGGCGAAGGAGAGTACAACACTTCATTGATGACCAAACTATTTCTGGGTATTCCGCATAATAATGTTTTTTTAGCGACGTCGTTAAATGATTTCATATCCCTTGAATAGAATATTTCCGCTTCAATGATTTGCCCGGGGACTATCGCCGTATCGGGCGCGGCAAACGATAATGATTGTCCCGGCGTTAGTCCGTAATAGACCGTTTCCCAAAGTGTCTTAACATGAGACGATATTCTTCGGGTGATTTTCGCGAAAATGGTATCTGCAGTAATCGAGCCGAAATTTTTTATCGTTACGCTGACGCTGTAGGTTTGATTCACTGAAGGAAAAGGCGGGGAAAAATTAATAGCCGTAACGCCGATATCGTTTGATACAGGCGTGAGGCTGTTGATCGTTCCCGGAGTCGCGCCCGCTAACGCGATACTCGAACCCCAGTTCAGCGGATCGTTTCCAATGCTGTCGGTAAATTTTCGCTCAATTGAAATGTTGCTTCCCCCTCCCCACGATTTTTCAAAAAACACGCTGTCAACAACCGAACCAAGACTATCGGTTATAAACAGTAAATCGCTTTCGGTCAAGCCAAGCCATGCGCTCGGCCGTATTTTTTTTGCGGTAACGCCGGGATATTGGGCGTTAAAATTAGAGATATTATCGCATAAAATAAAATATTCGCCCGGCAGTATTTTCACGCTGGTTGTAGTTATTGTTTTCAAAGCGCCCGATGTTAAAGCCGACTCATCGGCATATTTCCATTTTAATAAATCGATCGTATCGGAGCTGATATTGACCAATTCGAACCATTCCGTTCTGGTCGTTGTCGGGCTTGGAGTGTGCAGCACTTCGTTGACGATTATACTGTTTCGCCGCGTACCGATCAACAAGGGTTTTGCGGCCTGATTATTAAAGGATTTTTGATCCAGGTCGTGCGTAATTTGCGCGCGGTATATAACGCCGCCGAGGGCAAAAGCTGTATCTATCCCCGAGATCGTTACAGAAGCGCCGCTTGCCATTGAAGGATAAGATTCTTCTGCAAGTATCAGCGTATCGATTTGTCTTATACGCGCCAACTTCACTGAAAAAGGACCGCTGGTCATTAAGCCGGTGTTTCGTATAGCCGCCGAAACCGTAAAGATTGAATTTTTAGATGGAAACGGAGGGGAAAACTGAATATCCTGAGGATATATCGAAACATCATAATCGACGGGTGAAACCGTGTTTAAAGCGCCGGGCGTTCCGTTGTAGCTTAATGTCGCGCTCCAGTTTGACGCAAAATTGATCGGAGTCAGATTGATTTTTTCATAAGAATAACCTGCTGGATGCTTATCCGGCGCTGAATAATAATAAATATTGACCGTATCGCCCGAAGCGTTAATGATTTTTATTATGTCCGTAGTTGATAAAGAATTTCCAATCTGGTTATTATGGACTTTCAGGATCAGAGCGTCGGCGGGAATAAGGTCTTTATAATAACCTGTGGATATATCATACGAAAGAGGAAA